>CAYQUI010000012.1:0-33015 GCA_964420685.1 uncultured Lentisphaeraceae bacterium
GCCGTCTGACGTTCACAGCCTCGACGGACGGGGCGGATGGCTCGGCGACGTTCCACTACGTGCTGTCTCTCGCCGCGTCGGCGGAGGCGTCCGTCGCGGCTTCCACCGTCGCGCCGTCGCCGTTTCGTGGCCTGGCCGCTCACGCTCGCGCGGCAGTGAAGACGGGGCGCGATTCCGTCGGGGCGCGCGCTCACGGGAAGACGGGACATTTGTTATAATATCCCGCCTTTGTTCATTCAACGTCAGAAGGTTAGGTTTAAGGAATTTAAAATGAACATGTCAAGCAACGTGAAGACGAGCCTCGTTTCCTGTGCGCTTGTTCTTGTCGGCTTCTGTGCCTCGGCGCGTGAGCCGGCCGCGCGTGGGGTCGTTCGCTGGGACTTTCCGCGCTTGGGGAACTGCCATGAGGGGCTGGCGTTTTCGGACGGCGTGACGGGCGTTCTCGTCTGGGGCGGCGGCGACGAGCTTCGTCTCACGGTCGGTCGGGCGGACTTGTGGGATCATCGGGGGGGCTATCCGTGGACGGACGAGCAGAACTACACGAACATCGTCACGCTGTGGCGGGCGGGCGAGAAAGCGCGGCTTCTGTCCCTCTTCAAGAAGGAGACGCCGGTCGGCGAGCCGCGCAATCCGTACTTGCTGCCGCTGGGGCGCGTCGTCGTGAAGATGGCCGGCGCGTCGCTGGCGCAGGGCGAACTCGACACGCGCACAGGTTTGGGCCGCATTTCGCTGGCGGACGGGCGCGTCCTGGAACTGGCGATGTCGAAGGCGTCGCGCGCGTTCGTCCTCCGCTTTCCGGAGGGCCTGGCCTACACGGCGAAGGCCATTCCGGCGATGGCGCAGCCGACGGCCAAGAATGCCCTTGAACCGCTGGGGTTCGCGCAGCCGGCGAGCCGCGCGGACGGATTTGACTGGCCGCTGCCGGCGGACCCGTCCGTCTCGCTCGACTTCACGCAGGGCGCGCGCGAGCTGGCGGTCGCCACGCGGCGGGGCGATGTGCCGCGCGGCGCGGCGGCGCCGTTTGACCGCGTGGCGGCGGAGTCCCGCGCGCAGTGGGCGCGCTTCTGGGCGGAGGGCGCGCGGGTCTCCGTGCCGGACCCCGTCCTGCAGCGTCTCTTCGACTACGGCCTCTATCGATTCGGGGCGATGACCGATCCGGACGGCGTGCCGGCGGGTCTGCAAGGCCCGTGGCTGGAGGACGACCAGCTCGTGCCGTGGAACGGCGACTACCACTTCAACATCAACGTGCAGGAGTGCTACGCCCCGGCCTATCGCGGCGGACACTTCGCGAACCTGAAGCCGCTCTTCCGCATGATTCTCTCGTGGCGGCCGCTTCTCCGGGAGAACGCGCGCAAGTTCGCGGGCATTGACGACGGCTATGTGATGCCGCACTCCGTCGATGACCGGGGCGTGTGCATCGGCGGCTTCTGGACGGGCACGATCGACCACGCCTCGACGGCCTGGATGGCGGCGCACATGTTCCGCTACGTCTGCTATGCGGGCGACGCGGGCTTCCTGCGCGCGGGCGGCTACGACTTCATGAAGGGCGCGATGAACGTCTATCTCGCGATGCTGGAGGAGACGGCCGACGGCGCGCTCGCGCTTCCGCTCGCGCCGAGTCCGGAGTGGAAGGGCGACGACTTCCGCCGCGCCGTGGGGCGGAATCCGAGCTTCCAGCTCGCGGCCTGCCACCGGCTGGCGCGCGATCTCGTGGCGGCGGCGAAGATGCTGGGCGAGGCGCCGGATCCGCGCTGGACGGACGTCCTTCGCCGGCTGCCGCTCTTCGCCCGCATCACGGTGAATGCGGACAACGATGGAACGTGGGGGCGACTGAACGGGGCGATGATCGGAATCTTCGAGGGCGTGAACCTGGACGAGAGCCATCGCCACCATTCGCACATGGCCGGCATCTTCCCGTTCGACGTCATCCCGCGCGGAAAAGGCGAGAACGCGAAGGTCCTCGACACGACCTACGCGAACTGGGCGCTCCAGGGAACGGGGCTTTGGACGGGCTGGTGCGTGCCGTGGGCGTCGGTCCTTCACACGGACGCGGGGAACGCGGTCGCGGCCGTCGCAATGCTGCACGCCTGGGGCGCCTACTTCTGCGACGAGGGCCACGGCTCGCACCACAACGCGGTCTACGACGGCTTCACGAACTTCCGGCACGGGCGTGGCGTGATGCAGATGGACGGGCAGTGCGGCGCGGCGGCGGCGGTGCTGGAACTGCTTGTCCACGAGATTGACGGCGAGCCGCGCTATTTCCGGGGCTGTCCGGAAGCGTGGACGGACGTCTCGTTCGAGAACGTCGCGCTGTCGGACGGCCGCCGCGTGAGCGGGCGGCGCACGAATGGCGTCGTGACCCTTGACTTCAAATGAGGAGACTGCGAAACATGAAACGAGAAGGTGTGCTGTGTGCGGCCCTTGTGGCGGCGTGTTGGGCGGGGGTCTGCCGTGCGGCGGACGTCCTTGACCTGTCGGGAACCTGGCGGCTCGCGCCCGTCACGAATCTTGCCGACGTCTGCGACGTGCAGGTGCCGGGCGACGTCCATACCGCGCTTCGGGCGGCGGGGAAGATGCCCGATCCGTACTGGGGGTGCAACGAGACGAACGTCCAGCAGATTGCGCGGGCCGACTGGGTCTTCGTGCGGACGTTCGACGTCGCGCCGTCGTTCGTGGCCCGGAAGCGCGTCGTCCTGGAGATCGAGGACGCGGACACGTTTGCGGACGTCTACCTGAACGGGGAGAAGGTGGGCGAGACGTCGAATCGCTTCGCCCGCTGGACGTTTGACGCGAAGGGCGCGCTGAAGGCGGGGCGCAACGAGCTGCGCGCCGTCTTCCGCAGCGCGTGGTGCGAGGCCGACCGGCGCGCGGCGGCGATCGGGCGTCCGTTCCCGATGTCGAACGTGCCGTGGGCGAAGAACCAGGCGTTCATCCGCAAGCCCGCCTGCCACGCCGGCTGGGACTGGGGGCTGGCGCAGATGACGACGGGCTTTTGCGGGCCTGTGCGACTCGTCGCCCATGACGGGCTGAAGATCGACTACGTCTATTCCGAGCCGTCCTTCAACGGCGACCTCTCGCACTGCGACTTGACCGTCTTTGCGGACGTGACGGACGCGGACGGACGCACGGCGACGGTCACGAACCGCGTCGCCATCGACAATCCGCCGCTCTGGTGGCCGAACGGCGCGGGCGAGCAGCGGTTCTACACGTATTCCGTGAAGGTCGGCGACGAGACGGTGACGCGGCGCGTCGGTCTGCGCAAAGTCGAGATCCTCAACACGCCGGACGTGGACGCCAAGGGGCGTCCGGGCGCGCGCATGGCCGTGCGCGTCAACAACCGCGAGCTCTTCATGAAGGGCGCGAACTGGATTCCCTGCGACGCCTTCGAGTCCCGGCAGACGCCGGCGCGCTACCGCGACCTCCTGGAAAGCGCGGCGGCGGCGAACATGAACATGATCCGCCTCTGGGGCGGCGGGCAGTACGAGAAGGACGCCTTCTACGACCTCTGCGACGAGCTGGGCCTGCTCATTTGGCACGACCACATGTTCTCGTGCGCCGTCTACCCGGCGACGGACGCCTTTCTCGACGAGGTGCGCGGCGAACTCCGCCACCAGCTGCGGCGGCTCCGCGACCACGCCTCGATCGCGCTCTGGTGCGGCGACAACGAATGCGTCGGCGCGCTGGGCTGGTACGACGAGACGAAGAAAGACCCCGCCTACTACAAGGCGGCGCTGATGCGGCGGCACGCCGTCCAGGACGAGATGGTCGCGCGCCATGACCCGACGCGCCTCTTCTGGCCAAGCTCGCCGTGCGCCGGACCCGGCAACTTCGCCGACAACTGGAAGAACGATTCGCAGGGCGACATGCACAACTGGCAGGTGTGGCACGAGAACCGCCCGTTTGACGCCTATTACGCCTATTCGCCGCGCTTCTGCAGCGAGTTCGGCTATCAGAGCTTCCCGTCGCTGGAAGTCGCCGAGACGTTCGCGACGCGCGAGCAGGTCCTGTCGCGCGCGCCGGAGTTCGAGTGGCACCAGAAGAATCCGGGCGGCAACCGGCGCATTCGCGAGACGATGCTGCGCTACTTCCGCCCGGCGAAGGACGTCGCGTCGGAACTCCTGCTCTCGCAGTTCCAGCAGGGCATGGCGATCAAGATGGCGGTGGACGGCTGGCGCGCGCAGCGTCCGCGCTGCATGGGGACGCTCTTCTGGCAGTTGAACGACAACTGGCCGGTCGCGAGCTGGAGCTCGATCGAGTACGGCGGCAAGTGGAAGCCGCTCCAGCACATGGCGCGCCGCTTCTATGCGCCTGTCGCCGTCGTCGCCCAGCCGGCGATCGCGGAGGGAAAGGCGGACGTCACGCGCGGGCAGGCGGTCGCGCTGAACGACACGGCCGAGACGGTGCGCGGCGAACTGGCGGTCGAGTACTGGACGTATGACGGGCGCGTCGTCCAGTCGGAGACGCGGCCCGTCGCGTTGCCGCCGGACAGCGCGACGGCCGTCGCGGCGTTCGCGAAGCCCGCCGGGTCGGAGGCGACCTTCCTCGTCCTGACGCTGACGACGCCGCGCGGCACGTACCAGAACGACTGGCACTTCGGCTTTTACAAGGACATGCCGCTGGCGGCGGCCACGGTTACGGTGAAGACGCGCGAAACGGCCGACGGGCGGACGGAGGCGACGCTGTCGACCGACCGTCCCGCGTTCTTCGTGTGGGCGAACGCGGCGGGCGTGCGCGGCGAGTTCGACGACAACTGCTTCACGCTGCTGCCGGGACGGCCGAAGACGCTGACGTTTTCGGGCGGCGCAATTCCCGCCGAGGCCCTAACGGTCTCGCACCTGGCGTCGCTCGCGGACGATTCGACGGCGACGTCAGCCGCCGCCTATTAGGCGATCGAGGCGTCGGGGGCGCGGATTTCGCTGCTGCCGGGAACGCAGGTCCTGATGCTGCGGAACGAACACGCGCCGGACGGCACGTTGGCGCCGATTCGCGGCGTTGCCCGCGACGCGAACATCGCCGTCGTCGGCGGACGCTGGGAGGACTATCCGCTGTCGCACCTGGCGGTCGTCGGGCCGAAGTCGTGCTGTCTGCCGGGCGCGAACGGCGAGCCGGGGACGGAGTACTTCGATCCGTACGTCTCCTGCCGCGTCGGCACGGTCACGGTCGAGGGGCTGAAGGTTCATGGCCGGACGCCGGCGGAGCTTGTCCGCGCCACGGCCTTCGATGACGTCAACCGCGACGGACGCTCGTCGGGACGCGGCGTCATCGGCCGTTGCCAGTTCCGGTGAGTGTCGTCGCCACACTTCCCTTTGCGAGGGAAAATGTGGTATACTTCGCCGCATGAAGAAAGCAATTGTCGAAACCTCGATGGGGACGATCACCCTCGAGCTGAACGAGGAGAAGGCGCCGGTCACGGTCGCCAACTTTGTCGCGTATGCGACGTCCGGCCACTACGACGGCACGATTTTCCACCGTGTGATCGACGGGTTCATGATCCAGGGCGGCGGCTTCACGAAGGAGATGAACCAGAAGCCGACGCGCGCGCCGATCCGCAACGAGGCGATGAACGGGCTCAAGAACGCGCGCGGCACGATTGCAATGGCGCGCACGAGCGTCGTCGATTCGGCGACGAGCCAGTTCTTCATCAACCTCGTCGACAACGACTTCCTGGACTTCCAGAATCCGACGCCGCAGGGCTTTGGCTATGCGGTCTTCGGCGTCGTCACGGACGGGCTGGAAGTCGTGGACGCCATCGCGAAGGTGAGCACGGGCTTCGCCGGGCCGCACCAGAACGTCCCGGAGAAGCCGGTCGTCATCAAGAAGGTCACGGTCAGCTGACGCTTGCATTCGGCGGCGAAAAATCGTATACTTTTCCTCAAGTCACATTAGGAACACAAGGAGATTTCAACATGAAGAGACTTGTCTTGTCGCTCGCGTCCGTTCTGTCGGCGGCTTCCCTTTTTGCGCAGGAGGCGGCGAAGGCCGAGCCGCCGGCGCAACAGCAGGAGACGCGGCGTGCGCAGAACGCCGTCTGGCCCGCGTTCTGCGCGATCGGCGAGTATCCCGCGAATCCGGACGTGGTCGGTCTTCGCCTGACGATTCCGTTCTCGACGCAGCAGGAGAGCGTGACGGGCCTTGACCTCGGCCTCTGGGGGCGTTCGACCTATTTCGAGGGCATTCAGCTGAACCTCTTCCGCAGCGACGTCAAGGATCGCTGTGCGGGCTTCCAGATCGGCTGCTACAACTCGATCGGCAGCGGCGAGATGCTCGGTCTCCAGGCCGGTCTCTGGAACGAGGCGAATTCCCTGCGCGGCTTTCAGGTCGGCCTCGTGAACGTCTCCGGCGAGACGGAGGGCTTCCAGGTCGGTCTCGTCAACCGCGCCGAGACGATGCGCGGCTATCAGGTTGGCCTCATCAACGTGATCCGTGATGCGGAGCTCCAGTTCTGCCCCATCCTGAACGTCGGGTTCTGACGCATGAAGATTCATCCTTTTGCGGCCATTCGGCCGAACGTTGCGGACGCGGCCTTGGTCGCGTCCGTTCCGTATGATGTCGTGGACGTCGCCGAGGCGAAGGCCCTGGCGGCGGGAAACCCGAAGAGCTTTCTCCATGTCTCGCGTCCCGAAATCGACTTGCCGGACGGGACGGACGGCGCGTCGCCCGAAGCCTACGCGCAGGCGAAGAGCGCCCTTGACGGCCTTGTCGCGCGCGGCACGCTCGTGCGCGACGCCGAGCCGAAGTTCTACGCCTATCGCCAGACGATGGGCGCGCACAGCCAGACGGGCATTGTCGCGACCTTCGACACCGAGGACTACTTGGCGGGCGTCCTGAAGCAGCACGAGAAGACGCGCACGGACAAGGAAGACGACCGTACGCGCCACATCGAGACGCTGCAGGCGCATACGGGTCCGGCGTTCCTCACGTATCGCGATGACCCGGCGATCGACCTCATCGTCGCGGATGCCTGCCGCAACGCGCCGCTCTACGACTTCGTCGCGCCGGACGGCATTGGCCACACGGTTTGGGAGATTGCGCCCGGCTCCGCCTGCGTGGCGGACGAGCTGCAGGAGCTCTTTGCGCGCATTCCCGTCGCCTACATCGCCGACGGTCACCACCGCAGTGCGGCGGCGGCCCGCTATGCGAAGGCGCATGGCTTCGCGGGCGAGAGCCGCTGGTTCCTCGGCGTCGCGTTTCCGGCGAGCCAGCTGAAGATTCTGCCGTACAACCGGCTCGTGCGCGACTTGAACGGGCTGTCCGACTACGAGTTCCTCTCGCGTCTGTCCGAGAAGTTCGTGATCGGCGCGAAGGGGGCGCGCAACTGCCGCATGTACTTCGGCGGGAGGTGGTACGACCTTTCGTGGGACATTCCGGCGGGGGCGAACGTCGTTTCGGCTTTGGATGTCTCGTATTTGCAGGACAACTTGCTCGCGCCGATCCTCGGCATTGGCGATCCGCGCACGGATGCGCGCATCTCGTTCATGGGCGGCGTGCGCGGCGACGCGGCGCTCGCGGCGAAGGTCGATTCGGGCGAGGACGCCGTTGCCTTCGCGATGGAACCTGTCACGGTCGGCGAAATGATGGCGATTGCGGACGCAGGAGCCATCATGCCGCCGAAGTCGACGTGGTTCGAGCCGAAATTGAGGAGCGGACTTTTCGTCCACGCGGTCTGATGAAGAGCCTGAAAGACTGCTGCCGCGACTTGCGCGAGAAGATGGTGCACGACCCGTTGCCGCCGGAAGACGTCGCGGCCGGCTGGGCGCTCGGCATGTTCGTCGGCTGCGCGATCCCGTTCGGGCTGCAGCTGGTCGTGTCCGTGCCGCTCGCGCTCATGATGCGCGTCTCGAAGGTCGGGGCGACGGTCGGGACGCTCATCACGAATCCCGTGACGATCTTCTTCATCTATCCGGCGCAGACGTGGCTCGTGAACCGCGTCCTGTTCGACGGGTCGCTCTCGTTCAGCCGTCTGGTCGAGGTCGAGTGGACGTGGGAGGCCGTGCGCAAGTTGGGGGCGGAGGCGATGGCGTCCTTCTTCCTCGGCGGGTTCCTCCTGGCCATTGTCCTCACGCCGATCACCTATTGCGTCGTCAAGCGGCTCGTCGTCCGCTATCGCGCGTTCAGGAAGGCGAAGTAGACGGCCATGTCGCAGGAATGGAACATCCGCGCGCGCGGACACGTCTGCACGGCCTGCCAGAAGCCGCTCGTCGACAAGGCCATTGTCTTTTCCGCGTTGCGCGAAGTCGCGGGCGGCTACGAACGCTACGACTGCCACCCCGAATGCTGGAAGGCGATGGCGCGCGATTGGGAGCCGTTCTCGTTTTGGGACAGCGTCTACTTCGCGCCCGTGCGCGAGGAGAAGAAGGAGCCGCTCAAGAAGGAGGACGCGGGCGAGCTCTTGCGCCAGCTCGTCACGCTTGACGACCCGGCGATGAAGAACGTCGTCTACGTCCTTGCGGTCATGCTCGAACGCGCGAAGATTCTCGTCGAGCGCGACGCGAAGGAGGTCGGCGACGGGGCGGTGCGCGAAATCCGCCGCGTCTACGAAGACCGCAAGCAGGGCGACACGTTCGTCATCCTGGATCCGCGCCTTCGGCTTGAGAACCTGGCAGACGTCCAGCAGCAGGTCGTTGCGCTCCTGTCGGGCACGAAGACGCTCGGCGAAGTCGCCGAGGCCGGGGCGCAGTCCGCCGCGCCGGAGGCATGACGGACAACGTCCTTGAGGTTCGGGGGCTTCGCGTCTGGTTCCCGGTGAAGAAGGGCGTTCTCGCCCGGACGGTCGGGTACGTGAAGGCGGTGGATGGCGTCTCGTTTGACGTGCGGCGCGGCGAGACGCTGGGCGTCGTCGGCGAATCGGGCAGCGGCAAGTCCACGGTCGCGCGCGTCGTGGCGGGGCTTCAGAAGCCGACTGCGGGCGAAGTCCGGCTGAACGGGCGCGTCTCAATGGTCTTCCAGGACCCGCTCGGTTCGCTCAATCCGCGCCTCACGGTGCGCGCGACGGTGGAGGAGACGTTGCGCCTGAACCGTCCGAACGCCTTTTCGGCCGTGGAGTTGCTGGAGCTGGTCGGGTTGGGGGCGGACGCGCTCGACCGCTATCCGCATGCGTTTTCCGGCGGGCAGCGCCAGCGCATCTGCATCGCGCGCGCGCTGGCCGCGCGGCCGGAGCTGCTGATCTGCGACGAGGCGGTGAGCGCGCTAGACCTCTCCGTCCGTGCGGCCGTGCTGGATCTCCTGGCCGACCTCAAGCGGCGGCTTTCGCTGTCGATTCTCTTCATCACGCATGACTTGGGCGTCGCGCGCCATGTCTCCGACAGCCTTCTCGTGATGCACGGCGGCACGGTCGTCGAGGCGGGCGCGGCGGCGGACGTCCTGCGCGCGCCAACGGCCGCCTACACGCGCGCGCTCCTTGCGGCCGTGCCGCGATTGCCGGGGGGCGGGTTCGCGGAGGGGGCGGCGTGACGGACGCGCGCGAGACGGTCGAGGGGACGATCACGTCCGTCGTCTACCACAACGACGAGAACGGCTACACCGTCCTCCACGTCGAGACGCCGAGCGAATTCGAGCTGGCGCGCAACCCCGAGATCACGGTCGTCGGCAAGACGCAGGCCGTCTGGGAGGGCGAGGACGTCAAGGCCGAGGGCCAGTGGGTGACGGACAAGGTGCACGGCCGCCAGTTCAGGGCCGACACGCTCACCTGCATTGCGCCGCGCTCGCTCAAGGGCGTCGAGCGCTATCTCGCCTCCGGACTGATCAAGGGCATCGGGCCCGTCCTCGCCAAGCGCATCGTCGCGACGTTCGGCGAGGACACGATGCACGTGCTCCAGTACCAGTCGGCGCGCCTGGCGGAAGTGCCGAAGCTGGGGCGCGCGAAGGTGCGCCAGATCCGCGAGAGCTGGCACGCGAACGAGACGATGCGCGAAAACCTCATCTTCGGGCAGACCTACGGCATCTCCATCGCGAAGATGACGAAGATCGTCCGCAAGTACGGGCCGGACGCGATTGCCATCGTCAAGGCCGACCCCTACCGCCTCTGCCGCGACATCTGGGGCATTGGCTTCGCGACGGCCGACAAGATCGCGCTGTCCGTCGGCATCCCGAAGGACTCGCCGCTGCGCGCGCGCGCCTCGGTGAGCTACACGCTGGAGACGGAGGCCGAGGCGGGCGGGCACTGCTGGACGTTCGAGAACGACCTGCTGCTGCACGCGCACGAGCTCACGGAGATTCCGCTCGAAGTCCTGTCCGCCGCCCTGCGCGCGGAGGCCGAGGAGGGGCGCGTCGTCGCCGTCGCGGGCGCGACGCCCGATGCGCCGCGCCGCATCTACCTCAAGTCGCTCTACTTCTCCGAGCGCGACGTCGCCGCGCGCGTGAAGGCGATTCTCGCCGCGCCGCCCTCGTTCGCCGCGTTCGAGCCGGCGCGCGCGATCTCCTGGTGGCAGTCGCGCCAGCGATTCGAACTGGCCGAGCGTCAGCGCGAGGCGCTCGAACATTCTCTTTCGTCGAAGTTCTCGATCATCACGGGCGGGCCGGGCGTCGGAAAGACGACGATCATCCGCGCGCTCGTCGAGATCTTCTCCGCCCGGAAGCTGAAGGTGCTTCTCGCCGCGCCGACGGGCCGCGCCGCGAAGCGGATGACGGAGTCGGTCGGCGCGAGCGCGCAGACGATCCACCGCCTGCTCAAGTGGAATCCCGTCACGAACCGCTTCACGTTCGACGCGGAGAACCCGCTTGAGGGGGACGTCTTCGTGTTCGACGAGACGTCGATGATCGACGTGCGCCTCGCGTGCGAGCTTCTGAAGGCGATTCCCGACGCGGCGACCGTCGTCTGGGTCGGCGATACGGATCAGCTTCCGTCCGTCGGGCCGGGTTCCGTCCTCGGCGACCTCATCAAGTCGCGCGCGCTTCCGGCGACGCGGCTCGACTTCATCTTCCGGCAGGACACGGCGGGGCTGATCGTCCGGAACGCCCATCACGTGAACGCGGGCGAGCCGCTGGAGGTCGCGCAGGGCGACAGCGACTTCTACTTCGTGCGGTGCGAAGACCCCGCGCGCTGCCTCAGCCGGGCGATCGAGTTCATGACGACGCGCATTCCGCGCAAGTTCGGGATGGATCCGCTGCGCGACGTGCAGGTTCTGACGCCCATGCGGCGCAACGTCCTCGGAACGGACAACCTCAACGTCGAGCTTCAGAAGGCGCTCAATCCGACGGGCGACTCGCTGGCGCGCGGCGGCACGCTCTTCCGCGTCGGCGACCGCGTCATGCAGCTCCGGAACAACTACGACAAGGACGTCTTCAACGGCGACGTCGGCTTCGTGAAGTCGGTGAGCGCGGCCGACCGTTCGCTGGTCGTCCTCTTCGACGGGCGGCCGGTGAAGTACGACGCGGGCGACCTCGACGAGCTGGTCCTCGCCTATGCGATGACGATCCACAAGTCGCAGGGCAGCGAGTATCCGGCGGTCATCGTCCTCGTCCACACGCAGCACTACGTCATGCTCCAGCGCAACCTCCTCTACACGGCGATCACGCGCGGCAAGCGGCTTGTCCTGCTGGTCGGCGTGCCGTACGCGGTCGATCGGGCGATCCAGACGAACGCGGTGCGCGAGCGGCGCACCTCCCTCGCCGAGCGCTTGGCGACGGCCGAGCCTTGACCGGCGGCGCGGCGTGCCGTTTTCGCCGCCAGGGGCCGCGTCCACGCGGATTCGCGGATTTTGGTATAATATGCAGTCATCATTCCACGCAACAAGGACTGCCTCTATCATGACGGAAACGAAGGATGACTTCATGGTGTTTTCGGGAACGGCGAACCTGCCGCTCGCGGAGAAGATTGCCGAGTATCTCGGTCGGCCTCTGAACAAGATCGACATTCCGCACTTCCCCGACGGCGAGACGTTCTGCCAGGTTCTTGACGGCGTGCGCGGGCGCGACGTGTTCGTGATCCAGTCCGGCTCGCCGTCGCCGAACGAGGCGTACATGGAGCTGTTCATCATCATTGACGCGCTCCGTCGCGGCAGCGCCAAGCGCATTACGGCGATCCTGCCGTACTATGGCTATGCGCGCCAGGACCGCAAGGATCAGCCGCGTGTGCCGATCACGGCGCGTCTCGTCGCGAACCTTCTGGAGGCCGCCGGCGCCGACCGCGTCATGACGCTCGACCTTCACGCGAACCAGATCCAGGGCTTTTTTGACATTCCGCTCGACCACCTGCGCGCCGAGCCGATCATCCTCAAGTACATCCGCGACCAGCACTGGGCGAACCCGATCGTCGTCGCGCCCGACACGGGCGGGGCGAAGACGGCCTACGGCTACAGCCGCAAGCTCGGGACGGGCCTCGCGATTGTCGCCAAGCAGCGCACGGGCGGCGATTCGGTGGATGCGTTCTCGGTGGTCGGCGACGTGCGGGGGCATGACGTCATCATGATCGACGACATGACCGCGACGGGCGGTACGCTCTCGGCGGCGGCGAAGATGTGCCGCGAGAACGGCGCGAAGACGGTTCACGCCTTCGTTTCGCACTTCCCGCTCACCGACAAGGGCATCGAGCGTCTGCAGAAGGAGGTGCAGCTCGACGAACTCGTCGTCACCGACTCGATTCAGCTGCGCAAGGACTTCGACGTCTCGAAGCTGCCGTTCAAGCTCACGCAGCTCTCCGTCGCGCCGCTCATTGGCGAGGCGATTCGGCGCACGCACAACAACGAGTCGATCAACGACCTGTTCAACCACGAATAGCGCGTCGGGCGCGGCGTTGATTCGCGTCGGCGAACTATGGTATAATCTACGCTCAAATTCTAAATAAGAGGACAGTATTCAACATGGCTAAAGACTCGGTTGTGCGAAACAACATCTGGAAGTGGCTCATCCTGCTGCTTATCGCGGGTATTTCCTACTATGTCTGCACGCCGCCAGCCGAGAAGTTTCGGTTCGGCCTCGACCTGAAGGGCGGCACGTCCTTCACGCTTGGCGTCGATACCGACAAGCTTGCGCAGTCGATCATCGCGGCGAACCCGGCGATTACCAACACGCCCGGCGCCGTCGAGAAGAAGATCGAGGAGACTCTGACGGGGTGCGACGACCGCATCATCTCCGTCATCCGCCGCCGCGTGGACGCGATGGGGACGAACGAGCCGGTCATCCAGGGCCTGAAGGGCCACCGTCTGCTCGTCCAGCTTCCGGGCGTGGACGAGGAGGTGCGCAAGGCCGCGAAGGCCTCGCTCCAGAGCGCGGCGTTCCTTGAGTTCCGCCTGACGCACCCGAAGAACGACCAGCTCGTCGGCAAGCTCCTGTCGAAGGACGTCGCGCCGGAGGGGTACAAGAAGAGCGGAAACGGCTATGCGCGTGCCGAGAACTGGGCCGAGGTTTCCCAGAAGCCCGGCTATGCCGCGCGCCTTGCGGCGTTCGAGGCCCCTGATGCCCGCTACAGCTTCATGTTGGAAGACAACGGCGACGGCACGTATTCGCCGAACTACGTCGCGCGTTCGACCGAGCCGCGCGTGACGGGCGAAGACCTCGTTTCGGCCGCCGTCCAGCGCGATCCGACGACGGGGCAGCTCTCGATCGGCTTCCGTCTCTCCGGCGAGGGCGGGCGCAAGTTCTCGACGCTGACGCGCAACTACAAGGCGCACGGCCCGAAGAACCCGACGGATCGCGGCCGCCAGCTCGCGATTGTCCTGGACGACACGCTCATCTCCGCGCCGGTCATCAACAGCGAGATCGGCTCGCAGGGCGAGATCACGGGTCGCTTTGACGCGAAGGCCGCGAAGAAGCTGGCCGACGAGCTCAACGCGGGCGCGCTTCCGGCGCCGATGAAGATTCTGGCCGAGACGACGGTCGCGCCGACGGTCGGCGACGACGCGATTCACGCGGGCGGCGTTGCGGCCGCGCTGGGCTTCTGCCTGGTCGCGATTTTCATGTTCATCTACTATTGGCGCGCGGGTCTCGTCGCCGACATTGCCCTCTTCCTCGACATCGCGCTTCTGCCGACGGCTCTCGTCCTTTGCGCGAATGTCCTCGGCGTCTTCGCGCACGATCCCTCGATGGGCGGCGGCGGCTCGATGCAGTTGCCCGTGCTCACGATGCCGGGCATCGCCGGCCTCGTCCTCTCGCTCGGCATGGCGGTTGACGCGAACGTCCTCATCTTCGAGCGCATCCGCGAGGAGTTCCAGGCGGGCCGCACGGCCGGCAAGGCCATCGAGAACGGCTATGGCCGCGCGTTCACGGCGATCTTCGACTCGAACCTGACGACGATCATCACGGGCATCATCCTCTTCGCCGTCGGCACGGGTCCTGTGCGCGGCTTCGCGATCACGCTGACGGCGGGCGTCGTCATCTCGATGTTCACGGCCGTCGTCGTCACGCGCCTCGTCTTCGACCACTGCGTCGATCCGAACCGCACGAAGCCGTTCAAGATGCTGCAGGTCTTCAAGCGTCCGTGCTTCGACTTCATGAAGGTTCAGAAGTACACCGTGGGCGTCTCCTTCGCGCTCGTCCTGGCCACGATGGCGATTTTCGCGGTGCGGCTGGTGACGAACAAGGCGGCCGTCCTCTCGGTCGACCTGACGGGCGGAACCTCGATCGTCTACGAGTTCAAGCAGGATGCGCGGCCGGAGACGGCGGCGATTCGCGCGGCGCTCGACGACTTCGACAATGCGGCGGTGATCCAGTTCCAGGAGGGCGTCGGCGATGCGACGCTGCTCGTGAAGACGGGCGAGACGGCCGAGACGGCCAAGGGTTCGGCGCTTGTGAACAAGGACGTCGGCGCGCACGTGACGAAACTCCTGCAGACGCAGTTCCCGGACGCCCAGTTCAAGGCCGCGTCGGTGGATGAAGTCGGCTCGATGGTCGGCGCAGACCTCAAGAAGAGCGGCACGTATGCGGTGGTCTTCTCGCTTCTGGCGATCCTGCTCTATGTCGGCTTCCGCTTCCAGTTCGGCTTCGGCCTGGGCGCGCTTGCCTCGCTTGCGCATGACGCCTTCCTCTCGCTGGGGCTCTTCTCGCTCTGCGGCCGGCAGGTCTCGCTCATCGTCGTCACGGCCGTCCTCACGATCATCGGCTATTCGGTGAATGACACGGTCGTCGTGTTCGACCGCATTCGCGAGATGCTCCGCCGTGACAAGAAGATGTCGTTCTATGAGCTCTGCAATGCCGCAATCAACGCCTGTCTCTCGCGTACGGTCATCACGTCCGTGACGACGCTCTTCGCGGTGCTCGCGCTCTTCGCGTTCGGTGACGGCTCGATCTTCGACTTCGCGCTCATCATGCTCTTCGGCATCGTGGCCGGCACGTTCTCGTCGGTCTTCATCGCGACGCCGATCATGTACTGGTGGTACAAGGGCAAGCGCCCGGCGTTCGATGCCGAGGAGGCCAAGTAAGCGGAGGCTTGCGGCTGAGATGCGGTGAATCGGCTTTCCTATCTGATTCGGCGTCTCGTTCTGGTGGTCCCGACATTTGTCGGGATCACCATCGTCTGTTTTGCCCTGACGCGCTTTTTGCCGGGCGGGCCAGTCGAGATTCGCCTGATGCGGATGAAGGGCCTTGCCGCGCAGGGCGGCGGCGCGGGTGAGGCGGCGGCCGCGACGGCGACGACAGGGGCTTCGGGCGTGGCCGAGACCTATCGCAAGGAACTGGAGGCGCAGTTCGGCTTTGACAAGCCGCTTGTGCGGCAGTACTGGGACTGGCTGGTCGTAAACCGCATGGGCCTGAACCTGCCGAGCTACGACTATCCGGACAAGACGGCGTGGCAGCTGATTCGCGCGCGCATTCCCGTTTCGCTCAGCTTTGGCCTGGCGGCCTTTGTCCTGACCTATCTCGTCTGCGTGCCGCTGGGCGTCGCCAAGGCCCTTCGTCATCGTCAGGCGTTTGACGCGCTCTCCTCGCTGGTCGTCTTCGCGGCCTATGCGGTGCCGTCCTTTGCGTTCGCGATGCTTCTGAAGACGCTTTTCTGTGGCACGGTCGAGGGCTTTTGGGATGTCTTTCCGCTGGGCGGGCTGGCGAGCGACTTCGACGTTGAACCCTCTTTCTGGGGGCGCCTGGCCGACCGCGCGTGGCACATGGCGCTGCCGGTCGTCTGCTATGTCGCCGGATCGTTCGCGATGCTGACGCTGCTGATGAAGAACTCGCTTCTCGACCAGATTTCGGCGGACTATGTGCGGACGGTGATTGCAAAGGGGGCAACGCGCCGCCGCGCGATCTGGCTGCACGCCTTTCGCAATGCGCTCATTCCGCTTGCGACGGGCTTCGGGTCGATGCTCGGACTCCTGTTTGCCGGCTCGATCGTCATCGAGACGATCTTCGAGATTCCGGGCATGGGCCGGCTCTCGTGGGACGCGCTCATCGGGCGCGACTACGCCGTCTTCCTGGCGCTTCTCGCGCTTACGGCGAGTTGCCAGCTCGTCGGCAATCTCCTGAGCGACGTCCTCTATCTGCTGATCGATCCACGCATTGACTTCTCGCGAAAATGACGTTTCTCTCGCCACTGACACGAAAACGGCTGTGCGCATTTCGGCGGATGCGGCGCGCGTGGTATTCGCTTTTGGCCTTGCTTGGGATTTTCGTCTTCTGCCTGTGCGCGGACTGGGTCTGCCCCTGCGACCCGCGCGCCGTGGTCGATCCGGCGAGCCTTGAAAAATACCGGGAGCCGGTTGTCGTGCGCGCGTATGACGTCCGCACGGCGCGCGGCAGCGTTCTGGACGACGGGACGGTCGTTGACTTCGAGGGCCCGGAGGACGTGCGGGAGATCTTCGGGCGGCTCGCCCGCACGGGCGAGGGCGGCTTGTCGGGCGAGTATGACGTGCGGAAGACGCGGCGCACGGGCTACACGCGCGTTTTCCTGATGCCGAAGACGCCGCCGACGGCGACCGAGACGGTTTTGCCCGCGCCGGAGGTCTCCTTCCCGTTCCGTCCCGTGCCCGAACATCCCTTCGGCATCGACGCGGGCGGGCGCGACGTCTACGCGCGCGTTGTCCATGGCCTTCGGATCGCGCTTCTCTTCGGGCTGGCATTGGCGTTGTCCGGCATGCTGTTCGGCGTGGTCATCGGTGCAATCGAGGGCTATTTCGGCGGTTGGGCGGACATACTTCTCCAGCGGTTCACCGAGATCTGGTCGGCGATGCCGTTCCTCTACGTCATGATTTTCATTGGCTCGACGGTCGGGCGGTCCTTCGGGGTTCTGCTCGTCTGCTATGCGGTCTTCAACTGGATTGCCGTGAGCTCTTACCTGCGCGCGGAGTTCCTGCGCCTTCGGGGGCGCACGTTCGTCGAGGCGGCGAAGGTGAGCGGTTGCTCGACCGTGCGCATCCTGTTCGTCCATATCCTTCCGAACGCCTTGACGCCGCTCATCACGCTTTTCCCGTTCCTTTTGATGGGCGCAATTGGTTCGCTGGCGGCGCTGGACTTCCTTGGCTTCGGACTTCCGCCGATGACGCCGTCCTGCGGTGAACTCCTGCAGGAGGCCCAGCAGTTCCGTCATGCCTGGTGGCTGGTCGTCTTCCCCGCGTCGGCTCTTTTCTTCGTCATGTTGCTGACGGTGCTGGTTGGCGAGGGGCTGCGCGATGCCTTCGATCCGCGTCCGCGCGCCCACCTCGAATGAGGAACCGCCCATGCGCGGCGGAATTGTGGTATAATGCACCGAATTGCCTGGAAAGGCGCGAAAGAAGAGAGTCGCGATGAGCAGCATCTTGAAGCCAGTCGAAGCCGTCGGATGGGCGGGAATCGTGGCGGCGAAGTCCGTCGCGTTCTTTCCGTCCGTCCTCTGTCGGCGCACGGGGCGCGCCGACCTCTTCCGCCAGCTGTACGCGACGGGCATCCGCACGCTTCCGGTCGTCACGGTCGTCTCGCTCTTCATGGGGATGATTCTTGCGCTGCAAGTCGGCCTTGAGCTGGCGCGCTACAACCAGGAGACGCTGTTGGGCGCGGCGGTGATGATGACGCTTTTGCGGGAGATGGGCGCGTTCTGCTGCGGCATCTGCCTGGCCGCGTGCGTCGGCTCGGCGATTGCGGCGGAACTTGGCACGATGAAGGTGAACGACGAGATCGACGCGCTTGTCATCCTGCGGATTCCGCCGATGCGCTTTCTCGCCTCGCCGCGCATCCTTGCGCTCGTCCTGATGGCGCCCGTCCTCGCGTTCTACTGCTGCATCATCGGCGCGGTCGGCGGCGGCTTTGTCGGCGCGACGCAGTTCAACGTCGATTTCCGGCAGTACATGTCGGGCGCGCTCGTGATGTCCGAGGCGAAGGATCTCTACGTCGGCATCCTGAAGGCGACGGTTTTCGGCTTTCTCGTCGGGGTCATCTCCGTTGCCGAGGGGCTGGGGACGACGCGCGGCGCGACGGGCGTCGGCAAGTCCACGCAGCGCGCCGTCATCGTCTCCTTTCTGGCGATTCTCATTTCGGGCTACATGGTGACGAGGCTGTTCTACTGATGGCGGAGAAGATAATCGAGTTTCGGGACGTCGTCAAGCGCTTCGGCGAATCCGCCGTGCTGGACGGCTTGACCTTTGACGTCGAGAAGGGCGAGATCCTGGCGCTCGTCGGCCCGTCCGGCACCGGCAAGTCCGTCACGCTCAAGCACATCGTCGGACTTCTGGAGCCGGATGCGGGCGAGGTTTCCGTCGCGACGGATCGGATCGGCTACCTGTTCCAGTCGGGCGCGCTCCTCGCGTGGAAGACGGTGTGGGAGAACGTGGCGTTGCCGCTCGTCGAGACGACGCGCCTCAAGGCGGGCGAGATCGACCGTCGCGTCGCGGCGGCCCTGGCGGCCGTGGGGCTCTCGGACGACGCGGAAAAGTATCCGGCGGAGATTTCGGGCGGCATGCAGAAGCGCGCGGGGCTGGCGCGGGCGATCGTCTGCGAGGCGGAGGTCGTCCTCTACGACGAGCCGACGTCGGGCCTCGACCCCGTGACGAGCGCGCAGATCACGCGCCTCATCCGCGACGTCAACCGCACGCGCGGCGTGACGTCCGTCGTCGTCACGCATGACCTCGCGTCGGCGTTCCGAATCGCGAACCGCATCCTGCTTGTGAAGGGCGGGCGGGCCGTCGTCTGCCTGACGCCGGACGAGTTCCGCCGGTCGCAGAACCCGGAGGCGCGCGCGTTTCTCGCGGCGGCCGAAGGGGAAAGTCTTTGAGGGAGATCCTATGAAAAAGAAAAGCGAAGCGTTTTCGCAGCTGGTCGTCGGGCTTTTCATGGTCACGGTGCTGCTGCTCCTGGGCTACTTCACGATCGTCATTTCGGGCGTGGACGTCCTGTCGGGGCGGAATCGCGTCCTGCTGCGCGTCGCCTTCGACGGCGCCGGCGGACTCAAGGAGCGCGACAACGTCATGTACCGGGGCACGAAGGTCGGCACGGTCGACCACGTCGAGGTGACGCCGTCGAACCTCGTCGTCTTCGCGTCCGTCGATTCGCACGTCATCCTGCGCGCGGGCGCGACGATCTCCGTCCGCAACCTCTCGATGCTGGGCGGCAACTACCTGGCGCTGGAGGAAGGCGACGGTGAGATTCGCCCGCTCGCGACGACGCTTTTCGTCGGCGAGACGCCGACGGACTGGATGTCCGACGTCTCGAAGATCGCCAAGAGCCTGCGCGAGTTCCTGTCGAACCCCGAGCTGAAGGAGATCGTCACGAACGTGGCCGCCGCGTCGGCGTACGCTCGGACGGTCGCGGCGAAGGCGGACGGCTTCATGGATCGCGCGAACGTCCTGGCCGACCGCATCGCGCGCGGGGAG
This sequence comes from uncultured Lentisphaeraceae bacterium, assembly GCA_964420685.1. GTDB lineage: Bacteria > Verrucomicrobiota > Kiritimatiellia > RFP12 > UBA1067 > UBA1067. The sequence goes on from CAYQUI010000012.1 coordinate 19,704, forward strand.
GGCACGGTCGGAAAGCTCCTCGGTACGGACGATTCGGTCTACGCGGATCTCAAGGAGACGATGGCGAACGCGCGCGCCGTCTCGGATCGGCTGAACCGCGCGCAGACGTTCGACGACCTGGAGGCCGGTGTCGCGGCGTTCCGCGCGGCCGCCGAGGGCGTGGACGTGAAGGCGACGGTCGCGCGGGCGAACGCGCTTTTGGAGAACCTCAACGCCTTTGCGACCGATCTCAAGGAGGGCAATGGCACGATTGGCCGCCTCGCGAAGGACCCGAAGCTCTACGACGAGGTGAACGGACTCATTCGTGACGTTCGCCAGGTCATCGACAACTACCGCGACACGACGCCGATCTCGACGTTCTCCTCGCTGGCAGTCGGCGCGTTCTAGCCCCGTGCGCGCGTTCGCGCCCGTCAATCGCCATGCTGCTTCTGCTGGCCTCGCTTTTCCTGACGAATCCGGCGCCGCTGGAGATGCCGCGCGCCGAGGCGTATCTCGTGCGCGCAGACGGAAAGAGCCGCCTGGAGGATCGTTTCAGCCGTCTGGATCTTTGGACGTCGCGGACGGTTGAAGGGCGTTGGGTCGATGACGAGGGGCGCGTCTTCACGCTGGCGACGCTCGCCGTCCGCCCGCCGGCCGTCGCGGCCGAGGCGACGGTGACGCGCGCGGCGTATGTCGCCTCGTGCGTCGCGATCGACCGCAAGAAGCGCGCGCAGGTGCGTGACGCGATCGCGCGTCTCGCGCCGATTGCGCTGGCCGAGGAGCCGACGCCGCCGCGCCGACGGCCACGTGGCTTCGCCGACGTTGACTACTGGCAGGGAACGAACACGACGGCGCTTGTCTGCGCATTCCGTCCGGAAAAGGCGGATGTCTGGAGCCTCGCGACGTGGACGCTTGCGGACGGGGATGATCCGGACGCGGCGCGCGAGGTCTTCGAGGAGGAGTTCCTGCGTCAGGAGGCGCGAAACGTTCCGCCGTCCGTCCGGTGCACGGCGGGCGACGAGGCCACGCTCTTGCGCGCGGACGCGCACCATTCCGTTTCGGCCTACGCGAACTGGCGGGCGACGGACGCGGCGACGTACGTGGTTCTGGACGACCTGCCGCCGACGTCGCCGTTCGTCGCGTCGCTCACGAACGAGCTGCCGCGTTTGCACGCCGCATACGCCGCGACGCTCCCGACGCCGCTGGACGGCACGAACGTCCTGTGCGTCGCGCGCGTCTACGCGAACCGTGCGGAGTATCTGGCGGCCCTTGCGCTGGAAGACCGCACGAACATGGCCTGGAGCGCGGCCTACTGGAGCCCGGCGCGGCGCGAGCTTGTCGCCTACCTGCCGCCGGACGGAACGGCCGAGCTTCTGCGGACGATCCGCCACGAGGCGTTCCACCAGTATCTCTCGTACGCGACGGCGATGCTGCCGACGTCGCCGTGGCTCAACGAGGGCTATGCGCAGTACTTCGAGGATCCCGGCTCGACGGCGTGGGGCGTGGATGCCGACCTGTCGCCGGAGGGGCTGGCGCGCCTCGCGGATTTCCTGCCGAGCCTTTTGGCGCTGGACTACGCGGCGTTCTATGGCGGTTCCGACGCCGAGCGCCGCCTCACGTACCGCCTGGCGTGGTCGGTCGCCGTCTTCCTTGAGAAGGGCGCGTCCGAAGTCCGCTTCGCGCCGTTCAAGGACGTGACGCGCGACTATGTCGAGGCCTTGCTCGCGACGCGCGATCCGCGCGCGGCGACGGCGGCGGCGTTTCGGAATGACGAGACCGTGCGGCTCTTCCAGTCCGAGTGGCTGCGCTGGTGGAAGACGCGCGCACGCTAGCCGGGCATTCAGCCCCTCTATCCCTTGGGCGCGGTTTATGGTATAATTCGCGCCGTTTTTGAACTTGTCCAAACGGAGAAGAAGATGGCCGAAACGGAAGCAATTGTGAGTCAGTTGGGCGAATGCGCCGCGAAAAAAGATTTCATGGGCGCGTTCGGGCTCGTGCGGGAGAATCAGGCGGAGCTTGCGAAGAAGGTTCAGCCGGCCGGCGTCAAGGACGCCTTGAAGAAGACGACGGATGATCGTCTTCTTCTTTCTTTCATCGACGGCGTCGAGTTTGGCGCGCGTCCGCTTGACGAGTCGCTTGTCCGCCTTGAGAAGCTGGTCGCGTTCAACGCGAACATCCCCGGCGCGGCGGGCGTGAAGGTCCTGAACGAGACGTGGGGGCTGGGCACGGTCAAGAAGATCGACTACTTCTACAAGCGCATCACCGTCGATTTCAAGACGAAGAAGGGCCACCAGTTCACGTTTGCGGCCGCCTGCGACATGCTGGAGGTCGCGCCGAAAGACCACATCCTCGTCCTGCGCGAAACGGCGCCGGCCGACTTCGACGCGCTGCTCAAGGACAAGCCGGGCGAGTTCGTCAAGGCGGTTCTCCGCTCGAACGGCTCGTCGATGACGCTTGTCCGCCTGGAGGACTACTGCGTGAAGAACGGGTTCGTCAAGTCCGTGAACTGGAAGAAGTTCTGGGACAGCGCGCGCACGGCGCTCAAGGCCGACAAGTGCGTGGTCGTTCCCGCGAAGAAGACCGAGCCGATTCAGCTTCGCGCGGCGGCGGAGGACTATGGCGACAGCTGGCTCACCGGCTTCGCGCACGAGACCGATCCGAAGCTCATCCTCGCGGCGGTGCGCGAATACGTCGCGCAGGGCAAGCTCAAGGAGGCTGACGAGGCGACGAAGGCGAAGGTCGGCGAGCGACTCGCGTTCGCCGTGACGGCCGCGCGCAAGGTCGATGACGCGCTCTACGCGCGTCTCGCGTGCGCCGCCGTCTCGCTGGGCTTCACGACGCCGCCGGCGATGGAGATGCGCGACTACCTCTGGGAGCGCAAGCGCTTTGTCAAGGCGGCGGCCGCGCTGCCTGCGCGCGAGGTCGGCGCGATGATCACGTTCCTCGGCTGCGACGACACGGCGAAGGCGAGGCTCTACGCGGCGATTCCCGAACTCTGCTTCACGGCCGTCTCCGAAATCGCCAACCAGTTCGCGAAGGAAGACGCCTGCCGCCAGGCGATCGGCATGCTCATGCGCCAGCCGAAGGCGCCGGCGACGCTGACGACGCTTCTCGTCGGCAAGTACGAGCAGTTCAAGGGCTGGGCCGAGCTGCCGCCGTTCATCACGCTTCTCACGCACGCGATTGCCCTCGGCGAAGGGCGTCAGGGCGGCGAGACGCTCAAGATGCAGAACATCGTCCGGCGGCTTTTCGCCAACGTCGACTGGCTCAAGAAGGTCTTCGACTGGCTTGAACCGTCCGACCAGGCCCTCTTCTTCGAGCGTTTCCAGGCCTCGATCGCCTGGGATCCCTCAACGCACCACGCGACGGTCGTGCGCATGACGAAGCTCGTTCCCGCGCTGGAGGCGCATTTCGTCAAGGTCGAGAAGAAGAAGGAGTACGCGCGCCTCACGTCTTACCGTAGCTTCGGCCTCAAGAAGGCCGAGTACCTCAAGCTCATCAACGAGGACATGCCGGCGAACGTCAAGCGCATCGAGTTCGCGAAGAGCTACGGCGACCTTTCCGAGAACGCCGAGTACCAGTACGCGAAGGACGAGCAGCGTGCGCTCATGCAGAAGCAGACGCTCATGCAGGCCGAACTTGAGGCCGTGAAGCCCGGCGACTTCGCCGACGCGACGACCGACGAGGTGATGCCGGGCGTGACCGTCGTCTGCGCGACGAAGACGGGCGAGAAGACGTGGACGATCCTCGGCGAGTGGGACAACGACCTTGAGAAGGGCATCCTCTCCTCGAAGACGCGCGTGGCGCAGAACCTCATGGGCAAGAAGGTCGGCGACGACTTCGAGCTGCCGGACGAGGAGGGCAACCTCACGTTCGCGACCGTGAAGGAGATTCGTCCGCTGACGGACGAGATTCGCGCGTGGATGAAGCTTCCCGAGGGCATCCAGGTCTGACGGCGGCGGAAAGGAGAGAAGGGCTATGAAGACAGACGATTCGTCCGAGAAGCGGGAAATCAAGCGCGTTCCGCCGCGCATCATCCGCCGTCCGTCCGCGTCGGCGAAGACGGTCATCGAGGAGTACACGCCGATTGACACGGCGAAGGCCGTCGCGTTCGGCGCGTCCATCGCCGAGGAGATGAAGCGTTCCGCCGCGAAGGCCGAGCAGGATCGCGTCGATGACGGCATCCGCCTCTCCCGTCGCCCGACGTCGCGTTCGCGCGGCGAGGAGACGGAGAAGTTCCCGGAGACCGATCTCAAGGAGTTCCGCAAGCGGCTGCTCGCCGCGCGCGCGAAGGCGATGTCGGGCGTGGACGCGATGAAGGCAACGGGCTTCAACGAGTCCGAAGACCACGAGGCCGATGGCGGCGATGGCACGGCGCAGACGCTGCGCCTCCAGGCGCTGGGCCAGATGGGCAACATCAACCGCACGATCCAGCAGATCGACGAGGCGTTGCATCGCATCGACGACGGCACGTATGGCGTCTGCACGGTCTGTGGCCAGCTGATCCGCAAGCCGCGTCTGCTGAACCAGCCGTTCGTTCTCACGTGCATGGAGTGCCAGAGCGAAATGGAGCGCGGCGCGAAGTGAAGCGCGCGTTGATTGCGCTCGTCGTCGCGGCGAACCTCGCCGTCGTCGATGCGGTCGTCAAGGAATTCGCCGCCGCACGCCTCAAGGGCGCGGCGGCGGTTTCCGTCATTCCGGGGCTTTTCAATCTCGCGTACGTCGAGAACAGGGGATGCGCCTGGGGCCTTCTTCAGGGGCACGTCTGGCCGCTGGCGGCGTTTGGCGTCCTTGCGTTGCTTTTTCTTCTCTGGAAGCGGAAGGTTGTCTTCGGTCTGCCCGGCTCACGCCTGGGCGCAGTGGCCGAGCCGCTTCTCTACGCGGGCGTCGTCGGCAACCTCGTCGATCGCGTCTGTCGCGGCTATGTGATCGACATGTTCGATTTCCACTGGAAGACGAGCCACTTTCCCTGCTTCAACGTGGCGGACGCCTTCATCTGCACGGCCGTCGGGCTTCTTCTGCTCGCGTCGCTCGTCGAGAAGCCGGCGCATTCTGTCGGATGTGCGAAGGGGTGAGCGGATGGGCGCGCAAGACCTGATTCTCGGTTCGCGCGTCGCGCATGTGCGCGAGCTTCGGGCGGAACTCGCGAAGGCGAAGGCCGAGTGCGCGGCCTTGCATGACGCGAATGCGGCACTGAGGGCGCATTTCGACCTTGCGCTTCTGGCGGCGGCGGACATGCGCGCCCTGCCGCCCGGCGGCCGGCTGGAGATCTGGGACGGCTGGAACCTGATTCTCGGCTCGCAAAAGGCGGCGGCGGATCGTTCCGCGCTCATCGCCCAGGCGCGTGCGCGTCTGGCGGCGGACGGCGCGGCGGAGCTGCGCGTCTGGATCGTCTTCGACGGCTCGGACGAGGCAGCCGAAACGGACGGGCGGTTGCGCGTCTCCTATACGGGCGGCACGGGGACGCAACGGGCCGACCGGTTCATCCTGGCGTTTGTGCGCATGGCCGCCTATCAGGGTCTTTCCGATCGGCTGTCGGTTCGGACGAACGACAAGGAACTGGCGCGCGCGGCGGCGCGGTTGACAGGCTTTTCGCGGCGCGCTATAATTCCCGCATGAATTCCGAACGCTCTATTCCCTCGTCGTCTTCCTGTTCGCGCGTGCGGGCCTGGCTGCGGCTCTGTCGTGTGCAGAATCTCGTCACCGTGCCCGGCGACGTCCTGGTCGGTGCGGCGGCGTGCGGCGCGCTCACGTCCGCGCGGGCGGCGGATGTCGCCCTCGTCTGCCTGGCGTCCGTCTTCCTGTACGTGTATGGTCTCATCGACAACGACCTCGTCGGGGCCGCGACCGATCCGAAGACGCGCCCGCTGGCGTCGGGCGAGATTTCCCTGCGCGCGGCGCGGCTGGCGCGCACGGGCTGTCTCTGTCTCTCCGTGCTCGCGCTCTCTTTCGGACACGGCCCGTTTCTCGTGCTGGTTGCGCTGACGGTCGCGATCCAGCTCTACAACCGCACGAAGAATCCGCTTCTCATGGGCGCGGCGCGCGGTCTCAACGTCCTTCTCGGCGGGCAGGCCTGGTTGCCGGCGGCCCTCTGGTTCGCCTACATCGCGGGCGTGACGAAGTACTCCGAACGCGAGACGGCCGATCCGACGAACGGACGGAAGGTGGCGTGCCTGGTCTTCGGGTTGCTGGCGCTCCAGTTGGCGGGTCTCGTCCTCTGCGCGATTTTGATCTAATTCCCCCGCTTAAGAGGAAATGTCTTTCGTGAAACGAGTTTTTCTGCTGGTTGCCGTTCTCGCGGGCGCGGCGTGGGCCGAGGTGCCTCCCTTGAGCCGCTATCAGTCGATCATCGACCGGCAGATGTTCGGGGCGCTTCCCGCCGGCTTTGATCCGACGAAACTGCCGAGCGAAGTGTCGAAGTCGGCCCAGAAGGAGCTGACGAAGGAACAGGAACAGCTCAAGAGCGCAATTCGTTTTTCCGTCCTCAACCAGACGCCCGACGGGCAGGTGGCCGTTGGCTTCACGGACAACTCCGACCCCAAGAACCCGTGCCACTATTATCTCAAGGTTGGCGAGACGCGCGGTGGCTGGCTCGTGAAGGAAGCCGACCCGGCGACGGCGTCGATGACGATTGTCAAGGGCGAGATTGAAGTCACGCTGTCGATCGGCGGCGATTCGGCGAAGGACGCCGGGGCGACGGCGAAGGCGGGGGCGGCGAAGCCAAACGACGGCGTCGTGACGCTGGAGGAGAGGAGCGGCCGTTCGCCCCTGCTGCGTACGCTGGGAAGTCGGCGGTTCGCGCGCGCGGCCGAGGCGCGGGAGCGCGAGGCGGAACGCCTCAAGGAGCAGGAGACGCGGCAGCGAGAGCGCGAAGAAGAGCGGCAGGCCCGTGAGGCCGAACGCGAAGAGCAGCGGAACCAGCTTCTGGCCATCCAGACGGAGTTGAAGGCCATGCGCGAGAAGAAGCAGGCCGCTGCCGCACAGGCCGAACAGGAAGCCGAAAAGGAGACGGAAGGGCATGAGAACAACGACGCTGAATGAATTTCAGGAATCCATCCGCGCGACGGGCGGCTACTGCACGTCGCCGGACTGCCGCGCGGTCGTGCGCGCGAAGCCGTCCGCGTGGACGACCTTGCGCTACACGTGGGGCGTGACGCGCGTCTTTCCGTACTGCGCCCTGACCGAGCCGTTCGGCAAGCTCACGACGGACGTCTGGGCCGAGTTCTGCTTCTCGACCGTCACGATGGCCGAACGCCTGGGCATGAACGTGCAGGTGGAGGGCTTCGGGGAGCGGATTGCCCACAAAGGCCCGGTTCTCTACGTCTGCAACCACCTCTCGATGACGGAGACGATCCTGCTGCCGCCGATCCTGCTGGCGATCTCGCCGTTCAGCTATGTCGCGAAGGCGTCGCTTGCGCATCTGCCGTTCCTCGCGAAGGCGGCCGAGCATATGCGGATGGTCCCGGTCAGTCGCGTCTCGCCGCGCGAAGACCTCATGAACGTCCTGCGCGTCGGCGCGGCGCGGATTCAGGGCGGCGACAGCTTTCTCGTCTTTCCGCAGGGCACGCGCTGCGAGGTCTTCAGCCGCAAGCGGTTCTCGTCGATTGGCGCGAAGCTCGCCGAGCGCGCGGGCTGTCCGGTCGTTCCGATTGTCGTGGACACGCGCTGCCAGCCGACGCGCAAGGCGGGGCTTCTGCGAAAGGTCTTCAGGGACTTCGGCCCCGTTGACACGCAGTACGATATCAAGGTCGCCTGCGGGCCGGTGATTCCGTGTGGCCGCTCGCGTGACCTGCACGAGGCGTCGTTCGACTGGATGGCGACGAAGCTGGAGAGCTGGGGGATGCCGACGGATCGTGACCGTTGACCCCTGTGGTATAATACGCCGCATGACAACGGTCACGAAGACGGTGCGGTTCGACGCCGCGCACATTCTCACGAATCACCAGGGGCTTTGCAAGAACCTCCACGGCCACACGTATCGCGTGGACGTCTCCGTCGCGCAGACGGACGGCGCGGGCGGCGACATGGTCATTGACTTCAAGGATCTGAAGCGGATCGCGACGGAGACGATCTGCGATCGCTTTGACCATGCGTTCGTCTACAACACGGAGTCGGCGGGCGAACGCGAAATCGCGGCTGTCGTCGAGCGGCACGGCATGCGGACGGTCGCGATTCCGTTCCGCTCCACGGCCGAGAACCTCGCGAAGCTCTTCTTCGGCGACCTGCGGGCGAAGGTGCCGGGGCTGGCGTCCGTCCGCGTCTGGGAGACGGCCGACAGCTGCGCCGAGTACCGCGCATGAAGCGCTACATCCGGATTTTCGTCGAGTTCTTCAAGATCTCGCTCTTCGTGATCGGCGGCGGCTACGCCATCATCGCCGTCGCCGACCAGGTCTTCGCCAAGCGGAAATGGACGGAGGAAGGGGAACTCCTGGATGAGCTGCCGATCTTCCAGATGTTGCCGGGGATCATCGCGACGCATACGGCCGTCTACGTCGGGCGAAAGGTCGCCGGGTTGCCGGGCGCTGTCACGGCCGTTGTCGCCGTCGCCCTGCCGTCCATCATCATCTTCACGGCGGTCGCCCTTGGCTATGACGCATTGCCGCTCGGCAATCCGCATCTCGTGAGCGCGTTCATCGGCCTCCGTAGCGCGCTGACCGGCATTGTGGCCGCCGCCGTTCTCCGTAGTTGGGCGAAGGCGGAGAAGGACGCCTTTTTCTTTGCGGTTCTCGTTGTGGCCTGTGCGGCGTTGGTCGGCGGCGTTCCGGTCTGGGCCGTCCTCCTCGCGGCGATGGCGGCGGGGCTGGCCGCTGCCTTTGCGCCGACGCGGGAGAAGGGCGGGCGCACGTTCTGTGCGGCGGCGTGGCTGCCGCTCCTGCTGTTCCTCAAGTATGGCGCGTTCTGCTTTGGCGGCGGATTCGTTCTGGTGCCGATGTACATTGAGGACTTTGTCGGGCCGACGGCGGCGTTCCTTCAGGTCTCGGCCGAGGAGTTCTCGAACCTGATGGCCCTCACGCAGATGACGCCAGGCCCGATTGGCGTCAACGGCGCGACGTATTTCGGCTTTCGCCTCGCCGGCGTGCCGGGGGGCGTGTTGGCGTCCATCGCTCTTCTCCTGCCGGGTTCCGTTCTCGTCTATCTGGCCCTCGCGTCCATCGACCGCTTCAAGACGAGCCGTCTCGTCTGCGGCATCCTGAAGGGCGCGAAGCCGGCCTCGCTGGCGCTCATGCTCGTCGCGCTGTGGGAGTTCCTGAAGTTGAGCGCCTTTGCGGACGGCTCGTTCCAGCCGCTGGCGACCGTCCTCGTGGTGGTCAGTTTCGCGTTGGCGCAGAAAAAGGCCGTCCATCCCGTCTTGCTCATCGTCGGCATGGCCGTCGCCGCGCTTCTCTTCCGCCTCTGTTATGGTATAATATCCGCATGAAGATCTTTGGAACGATTACGGCCTTGGTGACGCCGTTTGCGAAGGACGGCTCGGTTGACTATGGTGCGCTGAAGACGCTTGTCGAGGCGCAGACCGCGGCGGGCATCGAGGGAATCTGCTCGGTGGGGACGTCGGGCGAGTCGCCGACGCTCTCGCATGAGGAGCATCACAAGGTCATTGAGAAGACGGCCGAGTACGCGGCCGGCAAGTGCCGGATCGTCGCCGGCACGGGCGCGAACTCGACGGCCGAGGCCGTCTCGCTCACGCGGGCGGCGATCGCCTTCGGAGGGGCGGATGCCTGCCTTCAGGTCACGCCCTACTACAACAAGCCGAATCCCGAAGGGCTTTACCGTCACTTCATGACCGTGGCCGACCTTGGGCTTCCCGTTATCCTCTACAACGTGCCGGGGCGCGCAGGGCGCGAGATTCCGCTGGATGTCGTCGTGCGGCTCGCGAAGCATCCGAACGTCGTCGCGATCAAGGAGGCCGCCGGCTCGGTCGAGCGCGTCTCGGCGATCAAGAGCCGTCTGCCCGACTTCACCGTCCTTTCGGGCGATGACTCGCTCACGCTTCCGATGATGTCCGTCGGTGCCGAGGGCGTCATCTCCGTCGCGTCAAACGTGATTCCGAAGGAGATGGGCGACATGGTGCGCCTGGCGCGAGAGGGCCGCTTTGTCGAGGCCCGCGCGTACCACGCGAAGTACTATCGGCTGTTCCACGACCTGTTCATCGACGTGAATCCGGTCATGGTCAAGGAGGCACTTGCGCTCTGCGGGGCGTGCGAACGGGTTTTCCGTCTGCCGCTTTGCGAGACGACCGACGCGAATCGCGCGCAGATGCGTGACACGCTGGCCGCGCTGGGGCTGCTCGGCGGTGGCGCACGCGCGTAGGCGAATTTCATGGGGCGCTCTCGCAGGGGAGGCCTCTTGGTGTCATGACGCCCGCCGCGTTCATTGACGACCCGAACTGGGCGGCATGTGTTCCCGAGCGGCCGGATGCCGCGCGGATGCGTCATCTGCCGACGCACGAGGACTGCTCGCCGATCGACGTCGCGGCTGTTCAGGAGCATCTGCGCGCGGGCGGCACGCTCGGCCGCATGGAGGGCTACGAGGAGCGGCCGGGTCAGATCGACATGGCGGGCGCGGTCGCGGCGGCGTTCAACGCGCGTGCGCATCTTGTCGTTGAGGCTGGCACGGGCGTCGGCAAGTCGCTCGCCTACCTCGTGCCGTCTGTCCTCTGGGCCGCGACGAACGACACGCCGGTCGTCATTTCGACGGCGACGCGCAATCTCCAGTCGCAGCTCGTCTCGTCCGACATTCCGCGCGCCCTCCGCGTTCTCGGCGACGGCGCGGCGAAGTTTCGTGTCGCGCTTCTCAAGGGCCGTACGAATTACCTTTGCCTGCGGGCGGTCGCGGAGTTCTTCGCCGCCGGATACTGGACGATGTCCGCCGAGGAACAGGCACTCATGCCGGCGTTCGTCGAGTGGCTGCGCCACACGCCGGACGGCGACCTTGACGACTACGAAGGGCTTCCGCATGGACAGCTGTCCTGCCCTGGCGACGAGTGCGGCGGGCGGCGGTGCGCGTACTACACGCGCTGTTTCGTCTACAAGGCCCGCAAGGCGGCGGCCGAGGCGCATCTCGTCGTCGTCAACCACGCGCTCGTCCTCGCCGAGGCGACGGCGCCGGGGAGCGGGATCCTGCCGGGCTACGGACGGCTCGTGATGGACGAGGCGCACAATCTGGAGGCGATTGCGACGGACTATTTGCGCGCGGAGTTCTCGCTTCCGGCCCTCATGCGCATCCTCAACCGGCTTCAGCGTCCTGGACGGGGCAAGCGTGTCGCGCGGCCTTCGGGCGTCTTGGCGTCCGTCGAGCGGCAGCTTCAGAAGGGCGCGCTTGCGGGCTCGGGCGAGAAGGCGATGAAGCTGCTCGTGGACGCGCCGCGCGCCATGGGCCGCGTCGTGAAGGCGGCGGAGGCTTTGGTGTCCGTCGCGTCGCGGCTGCTGCGTCCGGCAAAAAGCCGTGCAGTCTGCCGCTACCGTGTGGAGACGAGCGGCGCGCGGGCGTATTCCCTCCATGGACTCTTCAAGCCGTACGAAGCGGACGCCTGGGAGGAATCGGCGTGTGCGGCGGCACAGACGCGGTTGGAGGCCGAACTTGCCGCGCTCGTGAACCTCCTGCACGAACTTCGCGACCTGCTGGACGACGCGGCGGACGGAGGCGCGGCCGTGAACGGTCAGGGCGACCTGTCCGCGCAGGTCGCGGGGTTGGCTGAGTCGCTGGTCGCGTTCGCGAACGAGACGAACTTCGTCCTGCGCGGTGACAAGGCGACGCACGCCTATTGGGCGGAACGCGTGCATCCGGAGCGGCGTCCGGCCTTTGTGCGGCTCGTCGCCGCGCCGCTGTCGGTCGCGGACGACCTCAAGCGGCTCTTCTACGACGTGAAGGATTCGGTCGTCCTCTGTTCGGCGACGTTGCGCGTCGGCAACGACTTCGCGTACATGGCGCGGCGGCTGGGCACGAGGGATCGCTTCCAGTTCCTGACGGCGACGTCGCCGTTCGACTATTTCCGACAAGCGCTTGTCTTGGCGCCAGACTGCTTGCCTGATCCTGCGGCCGACTCCGCCGCGTATGCCGAGGCCCTGGCCCTGTTCCTCAAGGATCTCTTCGCCCTCACGCAGGGGCGCGCGCTCGTCCTCTTCACGAGTTACGAGATGATGAACGCCGTTGCGGCGCACGCGCACGCGCCGCTGGCGGATGCGGGCGTCACGCTGCTCGTGCAGGGCGAGGGCCTCTCGCGCGAGGCGATGACGCGGCACCTCAAGGAGCGCGCGAACACCGTCCTCTTTGGGGCGCAGAGCTTTTGGGAGGGCGTGGACGTCGCGGGCGCGGCGCTTTCGTGTGTCGTGCTCGCCCGTCTGCCGTTCGCGCAGGTCGGCGACCCGATCGTCGAGGCGCGCTCCGAGGCGATCGATCGGGCGGGCGGCAGTTCCTTCCGTGACTATGCGTTGCCGGAGGCGGTCATCAAATTCCGACAGGGGTTCGGACGGCTCATTCGCACGAAGGCCGACCGAGGCGTCGTCATCGTTTCCGACCCCCGTCTCGTCACGAAGAACTACGGCGCGCTTTTTCGCAAGTCGATTCCCGCCTCCGTGCACACGGTTTCCGAGAGCGCGGATCTCCTCGCGCGCGTCGGCGACTTCCTCCTGACCGACTGAAGAAGGGGCGGAGGCCATGGACTTCCTGCTTGATGCAATCGACTGCGGCGCGACGGGCGATGGCATTGTCCGCATCAACGGTCGAATATGCTATGATGCCGCTGTCTTTCAGAAACCAGCAACCTCGCAACCCACACGCAAGAAGGAGAAAAAGTCATGTTGCCTCCGTTGATTGTCGCGGTGCTCAGCGTCATCCCCCAGCCCACGGAAGTCCAGGAACGGAACGAGTCCATTCCCGCCACGACGCCGATTGCCGTCACGCGCGACGCGACGATCGCGCCCGAGGGCTACGTTCTCGATGTCCGCGCGCCCGGATCGATCACGATCCGTTTGCGTAATTTCTCGCCAAAGCCCATTGACGGGCCTATGTCGGTTATGGTATACTACCTCTCGTTTTCCCGCATGGGGATATAGCTCAGTTGGTAGAGCGTCTCAATGGCATTGAGAAGGTCAGGGGTTCGACTCCCCTTATCTCCACCACTTCGGATTGTGTGCAAGGTACAGGGTTTCCGTGTTTTTGGTCTGTACGGAGGTCTATTCCGAAGGGTGACCGCGTCCTCCTGCGTCTGTCAAGCATTTGTGGTATAATCATCTCCATGAAGCGGACAGTCAATGAATTTAATCTTCACGTGGAGCGTGAGAGGAAATTGTTTCCCTCTCCCGACGAAGTGATGGACGAACCCGCGACGCGAGCC
>CAYQUI010000013.1:0-31468 GCA_964420685.1 uncultured Lentisphaeraceae bacterium
ACTTCCGCTAGTCTACCAAACACGGACGCACGCTGTCAAGTCGGCCGCCGACCGATGTCTATCCCGCAAATGGCACTATCTAGTGGGTCAGCAAAAAAGGGAGGAAGGCGATGGGGATCGACGAAGAAGAAAGCCAGGCCACACCACCCCCATGGGGGTGGCCGCCGCGGCAGGACGAAAAAGCCCACGGCACCGGGGAAATCGTGTATCATGAAGCTTCCAAAACAGACACGCACACGAAAGTTCGATGCCAGCAACCGCCTCGTGCGCAGGTAGTATCCGAAGGGGGCGGACTTCAACAGCCTCACGAAACGGCAGATACGGGACCTGGAGGACACCATCAACTCAATCCACAGGGAATCACCCGACGGAGAGACCGCATATGCCTGCGATCAGCGTCTGGACAAGGCGGCTCAAGGAGTTCTTGCTGCCCCCCCCCCCCCCCCCCTTACAAGTCACGCCTCGGGCAAGAGGAAGAGCAGGACGAGATTCGTGAGGTTGAAGAGCGCGTGGTTCAGCATGGCGCAGACGATGCGCCCCGTCTTCTGGTAGAGCGCGCACTGCGCCACGCCGAAGAAGAAAAGCGCGAGAAACGCCGCGTCCGGCCACGGCTGGGCGAGGTAGTGCGCCGCCGAGAAGAGAAGAGAGGAAAGGGAAATGATCGAATAATCGAATAGTCGAATGGTCGCCTGACGCCCGACCTTCCGCCAGAGGCTCTGCGGCAGGCGAAAGAGCAGCCCGCGAAACAGCAGTTCCTCCAGCGCCGGCAACAGGACGACGACCTGAAGGACCAGGAACGCCGCGACGCCGAAATGCTTCGCCGAAACGAAGGCCTGCACCAGGCAGCGACGGACGACCTCGATGTTCTTCTGGTCGGGCAGGTCAACGCCAAACCAACCGGCGACGACCTGCGTCAGATAGCAAAGGCCGATGGTCGCAAGCGCGATCACCGGCCAGGCCTTGAACGTAAACGAGTAGGGAGCCTCGTGCCGCACGTCAGGCCTCGACCTTCTCCCCGCCCGTGCCGCGAATCTTCAGGTGAAGTTCGCGGAGCTGCTGCTCGGTCACGTAGTTCGGCGCGTTCATCATGAGGTCCTGCGCCTTCTGGTTCATCGGGAAGGCAATGACCTCGCGGATGTTCGGCGTGTCCGTCAGGAGCATGACCATGCGGTCGACGCCCGGCGCGATGCCGCCGTGCGGCGGCGCGCCGAACTGGAAGGCGCTGTAGAGGCAGCCGAACTTCTGCTTGACGACCTCCTTCGGATAGCCCGCAATCTCGAACGCCTTCTCCATGATGTCGATGCGGTGGTTGCGGATCGCGCCCGACGAAAGCTCGATGCCGTTGCAGACGACGTCGTACTGGTAGGCCTCGATCGCGAGCGGATCCGACCCGTTCAGCGCCTCCAGCCCGCCCTGCGGCATCGAGAACGGATTGTGCGAGAAGATGATCTTGCCCGTCTCGGGGTCCTTCTCGAAGAACGGGAAGTCGACGATCCAGCAGAAGCGGTAGCAGTTCGTCTCGCAGATCTTGTTCGTGAGGTGGTTCGCGATGTCCGTGCGCACAAGACCCGACAGGCGATGGCACTCGTCCACGTCGGCCGCCATGAAGAAGAGCGCGTCCCCCGGCTCCATGCCGGCGAGCGCCTTCATCTCCTCCAGCTGCTCGGCCGAGAGGAACTTCGCGATCGGGCCCTTGAGCTCGCCGTCCTTCGTCCAGCTGATGTAGCCGAGGCCCTTGCCGCCGTTCTCCTTGACGAACGCCTCGCGCTTGTCGAACCACGTGCGCGTCTCGACGCCGACAATGCCCTTGACGAGCAGGCCCTTCACAAGGCCGCCCGACGTCGCGACGTTCGCGAACGCCTTGAAGTCCGCCCGCGCGAAGAAGTCGTTCATGCTGAACCACTTGAGCGGGTTGCGGAGATCCGGCTTGTCCGAGCCGTACGTCATCATCGCGTCGCGGTACTTGATGCGCGGCCACGGCGCCTCGCTGCATGCCCAGGTCGAGAACTTCTTGAACGTCTTGCCGACGACGTCCTCGACGACGGCGAAGATCTCGTCCTGCGTGACGTAGCTCATCTCGATGTCCATCTGGTAGAACTCGCCCGGGCTGCGGTCGGCGCGCGCCGCCTCGTCGCGGAAGCACGGCGCGATCTGGAAGTAGCGGTCGAAGCCCGAGACCATCAGGAGCTGCTTGAACATCTGCGGCGCCTGCGGAAGCGCGTAGAACATCCCGCGATGGAGGCGGCTCGGCACGAGGTAGTCGCGCGCGCCCTCCGGCGACGAGGCCGTCAAAATCGGCGTCTGGAACTCGTTGAAGCCCTTCTCCCACATCTGCTCGCGCAGGAAGCGAATCACCTGCGAGCGGAGAACGAGGTTCTTGTGAAGCTTTTCGCGGCGAAGGTCGAGGAAGCGGTACTTGAGGCGCACGTCCTCCGACTCGTCGGCCTTCTCGTCCGGAATGTAGATCGGCGTCACCTCCGACGCGGACTCCATCACCAGCTCGTTCGCCTCGATCTCGACTTCGCCCGTCGGCAAGTCGGGGTTGATCGTGTCAGGCGTGCGGAGCTTCACCTCGCCCGTCACGGTGATGACCGACTCAAGGTGGGCCTTCTCGACAAGGCCGAAGAAACTGCGCGACGGATGGACGACGATCTGCGTCAGGCCATAGTGGTCGCGCAGATCGACGAACAGGATGCCGCCATGGTCGCGCAGGCGGAACATCCAGCCCGAAAGGCGAACGGTCTTCCCCGCGTCGGACGCGCGGAGTTCGTTGCAGGTGTGGGTACGATACGGATGCATAGTCAGAATCTCCTCAAAATTGTGCGTAGTATACCATAAATCAGACGTCCGCCGACTTCAGTTCGCGCGCCCACGCGACCCAATCGGCGTTTGACAGCTCTTCGGCGCGCCGCGTGGACTGGATCAAGTCGCGGAAGATGCTGCCCAGCTGCTTGCGCCGATGCTCGAACGCGCGCTTCGTCAGGCGATGGAAAATCCGCCGCGTCTCCTCCGTAAGCTCGGCGTTCCGGCCGTGCCGATCCAGCCGCACGACGCTTGAACCAATCTCCGGACGCGGCCAGAAGCAGCTCGACGAGACTTTCCGGACGACCTTCACGTCGTAGTCCAACTGCGCCCACACGCCCGCCAGGCCTCGCATCTTCGACCCCTCCGCCGCCGCCAGGCGCTCGGCGACCTCCGTCTGCACGAGGACGGTCAGCGACGGAATCGCCCGCGTCTGCACGAGGTCAAGCAAAATGCGCGTCCCCGCCTGATACGGCAGGTTGGAGACCATGTGGGAGAAGGTCGAGAGGGGTTTGGTGGTTTGGAAGTTGGGGCGTTTGGAAGTTGGGACGCTTGGGGGCTGGGAGGTTTGGGACATGCGAGAATGCGCGATCCAGTCGAGCGCGTCCCCCGCGACAACGGTCAGGTTCGGCGGATTGCCGAGGGCCGTCGGCAGACGCTCGGCCAAGACGGGGTCTTTCTCAATCGCCGTCACGCGACAGCCGCGCGCGAGCAGTTCTTCCGTCAGCACGCCCAGCCCCGGGCCGATCTCCAGGACATTCAACTCGTCGGGGCGCGCCGCACCCGCACACGGCTCCAGCCCCGCGTCCACAATCGCATTTCGCGCGTTCTGGTCGATGAGGAAGTTCTGCCCCAAGACCTTGTTCGGGTGAAAGCCGTTTTCGATGCACCAGGCCTTGACCTGGCTCGGACTCGTCAGATTCATCTTGCCCTCCTCATGTGTTCGCCCCCTCCTGAAACGCCGCCGCCGCGACCTTGCGCAGGAACTTCACGCTGCGCGAGAAGATCTGGTCGACGTTCGCGGCCGAGGAAACGTCCAGGAACTCCTTCGTCTCCTCGCTCGACAGATGGAAGCGCGTCTTCAGGAGATGGATGTAGCAGCGTTCGGGGTCTTCGTTCCACAGCTTGCGGAAGCACCAGTGCGTCAGCCCCCACGTCTCGTTGTGCAGAAGCTGCTCCGTCGCGTCCACGGGTATCTCCATCCCCGTCCGCCCGTCCGCCGCATTCGGATACGCGCGCTCGATCGAAATCTCCCCATGCCGATTCGGGTCCGCGTTCAGGATGAAGCCGCGCACATAGCGGCGCAGCCACCCTTCGAACGAACCCTCGCCCCGGTAGAGGTCGATCTTGCCGCGACCGATCATCTCCTCGTAGAGCATGCCGTTGAGGTCGCCCTCCGTCAGCGAATACCGCTTCATCAGCGCGGCCGAGCGCAGGGACCTTGCCTCGGACGCGATCACGCGCTCCCAGACGAGCCTCCAGCCCGCGTCCTCGCCCGCCTTGACGAGCCGATGCCATTCCGCGTCCGTCATGCGAACGTCAGGCCTCCGGGAACGGGCGGCAGCCCCGGCCGATGCAGCCAGAGCGCGGACGCATGCTTGCCCTTGACGAAATCCGCATACACAATCGTCGCCGCGCCGTCGCGGACGGCAAGCCGCTGCCCGGCGAACTCGAAGACGCCCGTCGGCACGGGTTCGCCATTGCCGTCCGAAAAGCGAATCTCCAGCGGCGTCGCCGCGACAGCACCCGCCGGGAAGACGAGCCGCGCCGTCCAGCACGCGGCCGGATCCCGCATCGGATGCGACTTGAACGTAAACGCGATTGCCCTGTCGGACGGCGCCTTCATCGGAAACCGGCCGCTTAGCCGAGGCGGATCTTGTCGAACGCCCCCGCGAGCGAGCCGACGTGCGCGTTCCGCTCGGCATTCGCCTTCATCCAGTCGGCGACCTCGGCCGCCGACTTCGCGGACGCCTCCTCTTCGGGCGAGCGGTGGAAGACGCGCGGCAGGCATTCCTTGCGCGAGAGCGCGATCTTGCCCGACTCGCGGTCGATGTGCAGCACCTTGACGGTCACGCCGTCGCCCGGCTTCAAGACCGCATTCGGGTCTTCGACGCGCTCCCACGCGATTTCGCGCACGGGAATCAGCCCGTCCACGCCGCCCAGATCGACGAACGCGCCAAAGTCGAAGACGCGCGTCACCGTGCCGTTCAGCGTCTCGCCTTCATGAAGCTCGTTGAGGACGGCCTCGCGCAAGGCCTCGGCCTGCACCTCCAGAAGCGCACGGCGCGAGACGACGACGCTCAACCCCCGATCGTCCTTCGCGTATTCCGTCACGACGAAGTCGAACTTGCGCCCGACGTACTCGGCGGACTCCTTCTTGAAGCGGTCGACCTGGGAGAAGGGACAGAACGCGCGCACGCCCGCGACCGTCACCTCGTAGCCTCCCTTCACCTCCTTCTCGACCAGGCCCGAAACGGCCTCGCCCGCCTCGAACGCGGTCTTGAGCGTCACGTTGTCGTCGGACGCGACCGCGACGGCCGGCTTCGCCGGACGCGCGAGCGACTTGTCGTCGTTGAACGCCTTGCCGAACTTGTACCCCTTGCGAATGCCCTTGAACTGGTCGTTCAGGAGGGCGCCAAAGTCAAAATCCGCCTTTGCCATAACCTCACTTTGCGGCGACGAGCGCCTTGAGTTCCTTCACCTCGGCGCGCAGCTTCTCCACCAGTCGCGGCAGGAGAAGACGCGCGCCAAATTCCTTCTTCGACTCGGCGGGCGCGCCGAGCACGTACTTGACCGACCCGTCCAGCGACTTCGGAACGCCCGCCTGGGGGCCGACCTGCACGCCGTCGGCGATCTTGATGTGGCCGGAGATGCCGGCCTGCGCCCAGACGAGACAGCCCTTGCCGATCTGCGTCGAGCCCGCGACGCCGGCCTGAGCGATGATGCCCGAATAGCCCGCGACCTTGACGTTGTGCCCGATCTGCACGAGATTGTCGATCTTCGTCTGCGGGCCGATGTACGTGCGCCCGATGCGCGCGCGGTCAATCGTCGTGTTCGAGCCGATCTCGACGCCGTCGCCCAGCTCGACGATGCCGAGCTGCGGAATCTTCTCGATCTTGATGCCCAGAAGGCCCACCGACGTCGTGTAGCCGTAGCCATCGCCGCCAATCCGCACGCCGCAGTGGAGAATCACCTTCTTGCCGAGAACGCACCCCTCGCGAAGCGTGACCTGCGGATAGACGTGGCAGTCGTCGCCGAGACGGCAGTTCTCGCCGATGAAGACCTGCGCCTCGATCACGCAGTCGTCGCCGATCTCCGCGCCCTTCTCGATGACCGTGTAGGCGCCGACGTGGACGCGCTTGCCGAGCTTGACGGACGGATCGACGAGCGCCGTCGGATGCACCCCCGGCGCGCGGACGGGCGGCGGCGGCGCGAAGATCGCGGCGGCCTTCATGCAGGCGTCGTTCGGATCCTTCACGCGAATGACCGTGCACGGCGCGCCGTGGTCCCAGTCCTTCGGCAGGAGGACAGCCGAGGCCTTCGTCTCCTGCACGAACGCGACGTGCTTCGGATCCTTGCAGAAGCTGAGGTCGCCCCTGCGGGCCTCCTCAAGACCCGCACAGGCGACGAGGTCGACGTTCGCCCCCTCCAGCGCCCCGCCGAGGGTCGCCGCAAGCTCACTTGCCTTCATCGCGGCCTTTCGCGTTCTTCGGCTCGACGCCCATTTCCTTCAGCATCTCGTCCGTCACGTCATACTTCGGCTTCGCGAACGGCGCGGCCGTCCGGTCGAGGATGAAGTCGTAGTCCTTCTTGTCGGCGAACTTCTTCAGACGCTTGCGCAGGTCTTCCGTCGTCGCCTTGAGAAGACGGCCCTCCAGATCCTGCAAGTCCTGACGGCAGCGCGCGACCTCCGCACGATAGCGCTGCTCGATGCCCATGAGCTTCTGCTGAATCTCCATAAGCTGCTTCTCGACGTCGGCCTTCGCCTTCGCCGCGAGCATCGGATTGCGCAGCTGCTCGGCGATCTTCTTGCCCTCCGCCTGAAGGCTCTCGCCCTCGGACTTGATCGCCTCGACCTTCTTCTGGTAGTCCTTGTCCGTCGAGGTGAGGAGTTCCTTGTTCGCCTCGTAGTTCGGATGGTTGCGGATGAGGAGCATGAGATCGACCGTGCCGATCTTCGTGTCGGCCGAGGCGACCATCGCCGCGAGGGCCACCGCCATGAACATGAGTTTCTTCATTTTTCTTTTCTCTTTTCCTTTGGACTATAAATTCTCAGAAGTCATACCCGACCGTGAACGAGAAGACCTCCTTCTCGGCATGTTCGGGCTCCTCGATCGGCGTCGCGAAGTCGAGGCGAATCGGGAACATCGGAATGTCGAGGCGGAAGCCGCAGCCGACCGTCCACGCGAACGTGTCCGAGAAGTCGAGGTCCCACACGTCCTCCCCCACGGAGCCGACGTCGGAGAAGACGGCGAAGCGCAGCATCTTGACGATCGGGATCGTGTACTCGAAGTTCATGCAGAAGAGCGTCTGGCCGCCCCACGGCGCCCAGTCGTCCGACCCGACGCGCTGCGCCATCGGCGCGACGTTGCGGTACTCGATGCCGCGAATCGACTTCGGGCCGCCGAGGAACAGGCGGTTGTAGATCGGAAGGTCGTCCGAGAACCCGTCGATCGTCTCGGCGCGCAGGGCCACCATGAAGACGTGATCCACGTTCGCCCCCAGAAGCTGACGCCACACGTTGAAGTAGTTGCGGTGGTTGACGCCGAGCCGCCAGTACTCGTTGTCGCCCGCCGGCGCGACGTCGAGGTAGACGCGCGTCCGGTAGCCGCGCGTCGGCATGCGGAAGTTGTCGCGCCCGTCCTTCGCCCAGAAGAGATGGACGACCGGCTCGAAGGCATCGCCGTACTCGCGCTCCTCCATCTCGAACAGGCGGCCCGTCTGCCCCTTGTACGTGTACTCGCCATGGACGACGTCGTCGAACTCGATGTACTCGCCGGAAAGCCCGACGCCAAAGCGCCCGAACGGCTCCCACGTCGGCCAGAACTTGACGGGATACGCGAGCGAGGCCATCGCGCCCGTGCGGATGAGGTCGTACTCGTCGTACCAGCGCAGGCGACGGTAGAGGTCAACCGACAGCTCCAGCGTGCGGTCGAAGAGATGCGGCTCGACGAAGCCCAGCTCCATGCTCTGGTAGCGCGGGCCCCACGCCACATAGGCGCGGCCCTTCTGCCCCGCGCCCCGGAAGAGCTTCGACGGCGCGAAGAGGTCGAAGTTGTTCTGGTTCACCTCGGCGGAGATGTAGACGGAGTCGACCGTCGAGGCGCCGACGCCGACCATGAACGAACCGGTGTTCTTCTCCTCGACCTCGTAGACGAGATCGCGGTACTCCGCGCCGTTCGCGTCCTTGCCGAGATCCGTCGTCTCCAGGTAGTAGCGCACGCGCGAGAAGTAGTCGAGGTTCTCCAGTCGCCGCTGCGAGCGCTCGGCGCGGTCGGCGAGCATGCGGTCGCCCGGCGCCAGCGCGATCTCGCGGCGGATGACCTTGTCCTTCGTGTAGTCGTTGCCCCGGATCTTGATCTCGTTCAGGACGACCGGCACGCCCTCCGTCACCTTGAAGACGAGATTGACGACGGACGGGCTTTCCGTCGGCAGGCGCCGCACCTCGACGCGCGAGTCGGCCAGACCCGAATCGCCCGAGCCGACCGCGACCTCGATGCGGTGCGCCGCGTCCGCCAGCGCCTTCTCGCCCGCGACCGCCCCCGCCGCCGGAAGCGCGCTCCGCTTCGCGACGTCGTCCGCCGAATACCGCGTCACGCCCGTGACCCGCGTCGTGCCGACACGGTACTGCACGCCCTCCGTAAAGGAGAAGACGAGGTTCACCTTGCCGTCGCCCGCCGGGACGCGACGCGGCCCCGCGACCTTGACGTCGAGATAGCCGTGGTTGCGGTAGACCTCGGCGAGCTTGTCGCAGCACTGCGCGAGCTGATCCTTCGTGACGGGGCTGTCGGAGAACCAGCCCATCGGATTCCACCACGGCAGGTCGTTGATCGCCTCGTGGAGCTCGGCCGCGTCGAACGCGGCGTCGTCCAGCTTCCAGCCGGGCTGGAGCGACCGCCAGTACGCGACGTCCACGGCGTGCGGCGTGCCCTCGAAGACGTAGGCCGCGACCTTCTGGCGCGCGCCTTCGTCGATCGTGAAGACGACGTTCACGTCGTTTCCGGAGAGGATCTTCGTGCGGAAAGAGACCTTCGCGTCGGCATAGTGCTTCTTCTGGTAGGCGAGACGGACGCGCGCGGCGGCGGCGGCCAAGTCGGACTCGCCGTAGAGGTAGCCGTCCTTCAAGGCGGCCTCGCTCGCGACCTTCGACTCGCTCAACGCCTCGTTGCCCTCGACGACGAGCGGGCCCGAGTAGCGCATCTTGCGCTTGACGTAGTACGTCACCTCCACGCCGTCCGCCAGGCGCTGGGCATCGGCCGTGATCTCCTCGAACTCGCCGGAATCCTTGAGCGCCGTGACGTCGCGCGTCACCGTGACGGGATCGTACGGCTTGCCGGCCTTCACCAGACAGCGGCTTGCGACGAACGACGCATCGCCCCCGAACCCGTCGAGGGCCTTGACCCGGACATCCAGCACGTCCGCCGCGAAAGCGGACACAGCCCCGAACAGGGCGACGAAAGCAAACAACCTCTTCATAAGGCCGCGTATTTTACCAAAAATCGGCGGACGGCGAAATAGCCCCGCCCCCGGCGGACGGCAAAGAGGGGTGGGACCGCCGGGAATCGAACCCGGAACCTACGGTTTAGGAAACCGTCGCTCTGTCCAGTTGAGCTACGATCCCACAAGTTCCTTGGCCTTTTTCGAACTGTTTGCGCATTCGTCGCGAAAGCTTCGGGATTTCGCGCGAATTTACGGCCAAGACGCGCGTATTATACCATCTTGCCTTTTTCGCCGTCAATGGCACGACCGATGCGACGGTCTGGCGGGCGGTGTTCGCACGCGGCGGATTATGGTATAATGGTGTCCCGTTATGTGGAACTATTCCGAGAAGATGATGGATCACTTCCGCAATCCGCGGAACGTGGGCAAGATTGAGCATCCGGACGGGACGGCGACGGTCGGATCCCTCGCGTGCGGCGATGCGCTGCAGTTTCAGTTCAAGCTGGGACCGGACGGCCGAATCGCCGAGGCGAAGTTCCAGACGTTCGGCTGCGCGAGCGCGATCGCCAGCTCGTCGGCGCTGACCGAGATGGTCATCGGCAAGACGCTTGACGAGGCGAAGAAGATCACGAACCAGCAGATCGCCGACTACCTGGGCGGGCTGCCGCCGCAGAAGATGCACTGCAGCGTCATGGGGCGCGAGGCGATGGAGGCGGCGATCAAGAACTACGAGACGGGCGAGAACGCCGACCGCAACCTCGAGGACCAGACGCTCTGCACGTGCTACAACGTCTCCGAGAACGAGGTGCGGCGCGTCATCACCGAGAACCAGCTCACGACCGTCGAGGAAGTCACGAACTTCACGAAGGCCGGCGGCGGCTGCGGACGCTGCAAGGAAAAGATCCAGAAGATCCTCGACGAACTGCATCGCTAAGGGGCGCAGACCGTGAAACTAGGCTTTGACAACGAGAAGTACCTGAAGGAACAGTCCGAGGAGATCCGCCGCCGCGCCAGCAAGTACGGGCGTCTCTACCTTGAGTTCGGCGGCAAGCTCATGAACGACTTCCACGCGGCGCGCTGCCTGCCCGGCTACGACCCGAACGTGAAGCTCCGCCTCCTCCAGACGCTGAAAGACCAGGCAGAGGTCATCCTCTGCCTCTATTCGGGCGACATCGAGCGCAAGAAGATGCGCGCCGACTTCGGCATCTCCTACGCCGACGACGCGCTCAAGCTCATCGACGACCTGCGCGCGCTCGGCCTCACCGTGCGCGGCGTCGTCATCACGCGCTTCCAGGAGCAGGCCGCCGTCAAGCTCTTCCGCGCGAAGCTCGAGCGGCGCGGCGTCCGGGTCTACTACCACTACAAGACCGAGGGCTATCCGGCCGACGTCGACACGATCGTCTCCGACCGGGGGTACGGGCGGAACGAGTACGTGCAGGCCGAGAAGCCCATCGTCGTCGTCACGGCGCCCGGCCCGGGGTCGGGCAAGTTCGCGACGTGCCTGACGCAGATCTACCACGAGTACCGCCAGGGCAAGGTCGCCGGCTACTCGAAGTTCGAAAGCTTCCCCGTCTGGAACCTGCCGCTCGACCATCCGCTCAACATCGCCTACGAGGCCGCGACGATCGACCTGCACGACCAGAACATGATCGACCCCTACCACAAGGCGGCGTATGGCGTCGAGACGGTGAACTACAACCGCGACGTGGACGCCTTTCCGCTGCTCGTGGCGATCTGGCAGAAGATGACGCAGGGGGCCTGTCCCTACAAGAGCCCGACCGACATGGGCGTCAACCGCATCGGCTTCGGCATCGTGGACGACGCGGTCGTGCGCGAAGCCTCGAAGCAGGAGGTGATTCGCCGCTTCCTGCGCTACCAGTGCGCCTTCGCCGAGGGGGCGTGTCCGCGCTCGATGGTCGAGCGCGCGAAAGACCTGATGGACTTGCTGGGCCTCAAGACGGAAGACCGCATCGTCGTCGAGGCGGCGCGCGTCGCGGCGGCCGACGCCCAGATCCGGGGCAAGGGCAAGGCGGGCGGGACGATCGTCTCGGGCGCGGCCATCGAACTGGCCGACGGGCGGCTCGTCACGGGGCGCAACTCCGACGAGATGCACGCGGCGGCGGCGATGGTGATGAACGCGGTCAAGACGCTCTCCGGCATTCCCGCGCAGATTCCGCTCATCAGCCCGAACATCATCCGTTCGATCGCCCACATGAAGCAGGACATCCTGAAGGTCGGCTACACGTCGCTCAACCTCGACGAGGCCCTGATCGGGCTGGCGATCTCCGCGACGACGAACCCGGCCGCGCAGATCGCGATGGAACGGCTCAACGAGCTGCGCGGCTGCGAAGTCCACATGACGCACATCGTCACGCCCGGCGACGAGGCCGGCCTCCGCCGGCTCGGCTGCCGCTTCACGTCCGACCCGTACTACGCGACGAACGCCCTCTTCAACGGCGAACGCTGAGGCTTGAAGGTCTGCTTCGAGACGTTCGGCTGCCGGCTCAACAAGGCCGAGGCCCTTGAGATGGAAGCCGCCTACCTCGCGAAGGGGTGGGCGGTGACGACGCATCCCGCCGAAGCCGACCTCCTCGTCGTGCGCGGCTGCAGCGTGACGACGCGCGCCCAGCGGGACTGCGAACGCCGGATCGACCACCTGCGCCGCCACTATCCGAAGACGCCGCTGCGCCTCTGCGGATGCCTCCCCAAGGCGACGAAGGCGTCATCGCCCTCCCCCGCCGCGCAGTTGGCGTCCGAGGCCCACGCCGTCCCCGCCGTGCCGACGCGCACGGCGCGGGCCTACCTGAAGGTGCAGGACGGCTGTTCGTGCGCCTGCACGTTCTGCATCGTGCCGAAGTTTCGCGGCGCGTCCGTCTCCGTGCCCTTCGCCGACGTCCTGGACAAGGCGCAGCGGTTCGTCGCGGCCGGCTATCGCGAAATCGTCGTCACGGGCTGCAACCTCGCGCTCTACGCCGACGGGGGACGGCGTCTGCCCGAACTGGTCACCGCGCTCGCGACACTCTCGCCGGACTGCCGCATTCGGCTCGGCTCGCTGGAGCCGGGAACCTGCGCGCGAGAGACCGTGTCAGCCATGGCCGCCGCGCCGAACGTCTGCCGCTTCCTCCACATTCCCGTTCAGTCGGGGTCGAACCGCATCCTCGCGGCGATGAAGCGTCCGTATCTCGTGCGCGACGTCGAGGCGCTCGTCGGCACGGCGACGAAGCTCCTGCCGGGGCTGGGCCTCGGCTGTGACGTGATGACGGGCTTCCCGGACGAGTCGCCCTTCGACTTCGCGGCGACGGAGGGCCTTTTGAGCCGACTGCCCTTCAACCATGCGCACGTCTTCCCCTACTCGGAACGGCCTGGCACACTGGCCGCCGCATTCGGCGGGGCGATTCCGAAGGACGTGCGCGCGGCGCGCGCGCATCGTCTCGCCGACCTCGTCCGAACGAAGCGCGAGCCGTTCGCCCGCCGTTTCCTGGGGCGAGAGGTCGAAATCGTCGTCGAGGACGAGCAGGAGACGGTCGGGTGGACAGGCGAGTACCTGCGGTGTCGGACGGTGTCGCCCGCGCCACGAAAGGCACGCGCCCGGATCGTCGTCACCAAGGTGCACGGCGACGCGACGCTGGAAGGCCGTCTCGTGTCGACGTCCGCGTGAAGACGGCACAGCCTGAGACATTTTGTCGCGTCCGCGACAGGCAAGTTCCTGCTGGCACGGGGTTTGCAGATTCGGACGCGGAATCGAGGGATTCCGATTGGAGGATTCAACTATGAATGCAAGTTTCGATCCGGCGGAAGACACGAAGGACTGCCTTGAGAAATACGGCACGGACCTGACGGTGCTCGCCAAGGCGGGCAAGCTCGACCCCGTCATCGGCCGCGACACGGAGATTCGCGACGTCGTGCGCATCCTGTCGCGCAAGACGAAGAACAACCCGGTCCTCATCGGCGAACCGGGCGTCGGCAAGACGGCCATCGTCGAGGGCCTCGCGCAGCGCATCGTGCGCGGCGACGTCCCGGAGGGGTTGCGCGACCGCATGGTCTTCTCGCTCGACATGACGGCCCTCATGGCCGGCGCGTCGTACCGGGGCCAGTTCGAGGAGCGGCTGAAAGCCGTCCTCAAGAAGATCCGCGAGTCGGAGGGGAAGATCATCCTCTTCATCGACGAGATCCACACGATCGTCGGCGCCGGCAAGACCGAGGGGTCGAGCGACGCGGGCAACATGCTCAAGCCCATGCTTGCGCGCGGCGAACTCCACTGCGTCGGCGCGACGACCCTCGACGAGTACCGCAAGTACATGGAGAAGGACGCCGCGCTGGAACGCCGCTTCCAGCCCGTGCAGGTCGACCCGCCGAGCGAGGAGGACGCGATCTCGATCCTGCGCGGCATCAAGGAGCGCTTCGAGAAGTACCACAACGTGCACATCCGCGACGAGGCACTCGTCTCGGCCGTCACGCTCAGCTCGCGCTACATCCAGGACCGTTTCCTGCCGGACAAGGCAATCGACCTCCTCGACGAGGCCTGCGCCCGCATCCGCACGGAGATGGACTCCTGCCCGCAGGAACTCGACGAGATCTCGCGGCACGTGCGGCGCCTGGAAATCGAGGAGATCGCGCTCAAGAAGGAGAAGGACGAGAACTCGAAGAAGCGGCTCGTCGAACTTCAGGACGAACTCGGGGAACTCAAGGCGAAGTCCGACAAGATGACGGCGCAATGGAAGGAGGAGAAGCGCGCGCTCGAGGACGTGCGCCGCGTCCGCACGCGCCTGGAGGAGGAGAAGCACCGCTACGAGCGCGCCGAGAGCGAAGGCGACTTCAACGAGGCGTCGCGGCTCAAGTACGGCGTCATCCCCGAACTCGAGAAGAAGCTCAAGGTGCACGAGGACGACCTGCGCGCGAACGCGGGCTCCGCGCTCCTGCGCGAGGAAGTGACGGCGGACGAGATCGCGGAAGTCGTCTCGCGCTGGAGCGGCATCCCCGTGACGAAGCTCGTCGAGGGCGAACGCGAGAAGCTCGTGCGCCTCGCGGACACGCTGCACATGCGCGTCATCGGACAGGACAAGGCCGTCGATGCCGTCGCCGACGCCGTCATCCGCTCGCGCGCCGGCATCAAGAACCGCCAGCGTCCGATCGGCGCGTTCCTGTTCCTCGGCCCGACGGGCGTCGGCAAGACCGAACTCGCCAAGGCCCTCGCGCAGGAGCTCTTCGATGACGAAAACGCGATGGTGCGCCTCGACATGTCGGAGTACATGGAGAAGTTCGCCGTCTCGCGCCTCGTCGGCGCGCCCCCCGGCTACGTCGGCTTCGAGGACGGCGGCCAGCTCACGGAGGCCGTGCGACGCAAGCAGTTCTCGGTCGTCCTCCTGGACGAAATCGAGAAGGCGCATCCGGACGTCTTCAACCTGCTGCTGCAGGTGCTGGACGACGGACGCCTCACGGACAGCCACGGGCGGACGGTCTCGTTCAAGAACACCGTCGTCATCATGACGTCGAACGCGACGAAGGAGTCGCTGAAGGAGATCTTCCGTCCGGAGTTCCTGAACCGGCTCGACGAAGTCCTTGAGTTCGACTCGCTCACGAAGGAGCAGATCCGCGAGATCGTCAAGCTTCAGCTCAAGGATCTCACGAAGCGGCTCGCCGACCAGGAATTCACGCTCGACGTGGACGAACAGGCGATGGACGTGCTTGTCCAGGACGGCTACGACCCGGCCTACGGCGCACGGCCCGTCAAGCGGGCCATCCAGCGCGACCTCGAAAACCCGATCGCGAAGCTCATCGTCGCGGGCACGTACCTGCCGGGCGCGACGATCCGGGTGACGGCGAAGGACGGCCGCATCGTGGTCTAGGCCCCGAATGCCGCCGCCGTCGCGGCCGATTCGCCGGATGTCACGCCAGCGGGTCGGCCGCGAACTCGCCCTGTTCGGGCATCTGCTCGGACGACTCGAAGTTCTCGACGGACTTCGAGACCGGTTCGCGATCCAGAAAGCGCGTCCACTCGCGCACAAAGCTCATCTCGACCTCGCCCGTCTCGCCGTTGCGGTTCTTCGCAATGTCCACGATCGCAAGCGTCTTGTCGTCCGCATTGTCCGCCCCCGCCGTCCGGCTCGGCCGTCGCAGGAGGAAGACGACGTCCGCGTCCTGCTCGATCGCGCCCGAATCGCGCAAGTCCGAAAGCTTCGGCTTCTCGTTCTTGTCGCCGCGCTGCTCGTTCGCGCGCGAAAGCTGCGAGAGGACGATCACGGGAACCTTCAGTTCCTTCGCCATCGCCTTGATCTGCTGGGAAATCATCGAGACCTCGATCTGCCGGCTCTGGCGCGCGCCCTCGCGGCAGTTGCAGAGCTGGAGGTAGTCGATGACGATCAGCTCGATGCCATGCTGCTTCTTCATGCGCCGCGCGCGCGCGCGGAGATCCATGACGTCCAGACCCGCCGTGTCGTCCACGTAAATCGGCGCGCCCTTCAGCTCGCCGCACGCGCGCATCAGGTTGTCCGTCATCTCAGCCTTCTGGCTCTTCGCGACGAGGTTGCGGTTCAGTTTCCACATGTCGATCTTCGCGCGCCCCGCGAGCATGCGCTTCGTGAGCTGCTCGACCGGCATTTCAAGCGAGAAAATCGCGACGGGGTGACGCTTGCCCTCGTCGTAGGGCACGGGCATCTCCGTCGAGATCATCTGCCCCAGCGCGACAGATTCGGCGATGTTCATCGCGAGCGACGTCTTGCCGACGGACGGACGCGCGGCGATGACGATCATTTCGGCGGGCTTGAGGCCCTGCAGCGTCTCGTCGAGATACTTGTAGCCGGTCGAAAGCCCCTCCATCAGCCGCCCGCCCGACTCGAACATGCGGTCAATGCGCTGATAGCTGTCGTCGACGGCCAGCGACCACGACTGCGTCGCGCCGCGCGTGCCGCCGATCTCAAGGAAGGTCTTCTCGGCCTCGCCGAGGACGACCTGCGGATCGGGGTACTCGTTCTCGTCGTAGCCCTTCTCGACGACCTTCGTCGCCCGCTCGATGAGAAGCCGCCGCAGGTACTTCGCCTTCACGAGACCAAGGTAGTGCTCGGCGTGCGCCGTCGTCGGGACCTGGTCGATGAGCGACTGCACGTAGGCAACGCCGCCGACCGTGTCAAGCCGGTTCTCGCGCCGCAGTTCCTCGATGAGGGTCAAGGCGTCCAGCGGCTTCGAAGCCATCGACATCTTGAGCATCGTCGCGTAGACGAGGCGGTTCGCCGGCCCGTAGAACGCCTCCTCGGTCACGCCCTCGCTGCGGCACTCGTCCATGACGCGCTCTTCGCCGCGTCCGTTCGCGTCGAGGAGAATCGATCCCAGGAGCGCGCGCTCGGCCTCAAGGCTGTGCGGCGGCGTACGCAAGTCGCTCATGCCCGCCCTTCCCGGCGACGAGCCGCCTCCGAACCCGCCGCACCACGTTTTTCAAGACAGTTTTTCACGCGCGCATTATACCAAATCGCCCTCCGCCCCGTGCGCGCGCCGCGTCGGACTCAGGCCGACGGCGTCCGAAGCGACTTGAGGAGCGCGATTTCGTCCCGATACCCCTGCAGGTCGCACGGTGTCTCAAGATAGAACGGAAGATCGCGAAGCTGCGGATGGTTCACGAGACGCCGAAAGGCCTCCAACCCGATCTTGCCCTTGCCGATCTTCTCATGCCGATCCTTGTGCGAGCCAAGGGCGTTCATCGAGTCGTTCACGTGAATCGCCTTGAGCCGGTCAAGCCCAACCGTGCGGTCGAATGCGTCCAGCACGCCGTCGAGATCGTTGACAATGTCCGCGCCGCCGTCCCAGACATGGCACGTGTCAAGGCAGACGCCGAAAAGAGGCTTGGCGGTTTGGGGGTTGGGATGTTTGGGAAGTCTGGATTCGGCGGCGTCGATCAACGCACGGATCTCCTCGAAGTTCCGCCCCAGTTCCGAGCCTTTCCCGGCCATCGTCTCCAGAAGGATCGTCGTCTTCCACCCGCCCGCCGGCGCGACGCCGCAGACGTGCTCGAGCAAATTCGCGACATGCGCAAGGCCCGCCTCGACGCCCTGGCCCACATGCGAGCCGGGATGGAAGTTGTAGAGCGCGCCCGGCGTCGCCTCCAGCCGCTTCAGGTCGTCGACGAAGACCTTTTCGGCAAACTCCCGGACGCGCGGCTCGGCGCCGGCCGCATTGAGCGTGTACGGCGCATGGGCGAGGATCGGGCCGATGCCGTTCGCCGCCGCATAGTCGCGGAACGCGGCGACGTCCGCAGGATCGATGGGCTTCGCCGCGCCGCCGCGCGGATTCCGCGTGAAGAACTGGAAGACGTTCGCGCCAATCGAGGCGGCGGTCTGGGCCATGGCGAGATAGCCGCCGGCCGAACTGAGGTGACATCCGATTTTCATGTTCATGCGAGAAACCCAGGGAGAGTCGACAGAGGTTCTTCAGATCCGCTTCAGCACGACCGCCGTGCGGGCGGGCAGGTAGAGACGCACCTGCTGGACGAGTTCGTGGCGGTTCGCGTCAAGGACGAGGGCCGGCGCGTGGACGGCACCGGGCTGAATGCGCCCCTGCCCGCCGAAGCGCGGCTCGTCCGTGTCGAGAAGATGCCGCCAGTCGGACGCGGGCGGCACGAGAATGCCGTAGTCCGTAAAGCTGCGCGTCGGGTTGAAGTTGAAGGCGAAGAGGAGGTCGCCGCGCACGAACGCCAGCACCTTGTCCGCCTCGTTGCAGACAAGCCGCGTCGGCGTCGCGCCGAGCGCGCCGCGCTTTCCGAAGAGAGCCTTTCCGCCCTTGAGCGCGGCGACCATCGCCGCGTCAAAGTCGCCGAGCGGCTTGAAGCGGAGGTTCGGATCGTCCCGAAGCGACCACTGACGGCGGCAGTGTCCGTAGTCCCAGCCGTTCTCCGCACGCGGGAAGTCAATCCATTCGGGATGCCCGAACTCGTTTCCCATGAAGTTGAGATAAGCCCCGCCCGACAGCGCGGCCGTCGCAAGCCGCGCCATCTTGTGGAGCGCGACGGCGCGATCGACCGTAAGCCCGTGCTGATCCTTGCCCATTCCCCAGTAGACCGCCGCGTCCGCCATCGTGAAGAAGAACGTCTTTCCGCCGACGAGCGCCTGATCGTGGCTTTCGACATAGGAGACGACCTTCTCTTCCGCACGGCGGTTCGTGAGTTCGAAATAAAGCCCGCCCATCGACCAGTCCTCGTCGCGCACCCGCTCCGCGAGACGAAACCAGTAGTCCGGCTCGCCCATCGCCATGCGATAGTCGAAGCCCATGCCGCAGTCCGCCGCCGGCGCCGCGACGCCCGGCATGCCGGAGACGTCCTCCGCGATCGTGATCGCCCGCGGCCGCGTCTCGTGGATGACGCGGTTCGCCAGCGCGAGGTAGCACCAGGCGTCGTCGTCCATCGAGCCGTTGAAGTACATCCCGTAGTCCGTGAACGCCGCGCCAAGGCCATGATCCCAGAAGAGCATCGACGTCACGCCGTCGAACCGGTAGCCGTCGAAGCCGTACTCCTCCAGCCAGAACTTGCAGTTCGAGAGAAGGAAGTGCAGCACCTCCGTCTTGCCGTAGTCGAAGCAGCGGCTGCCCCACGCCGAATGCCAGCCTTTCGCGCCCGCGTGGAAATACTGGCAGTCCGTCCCGTCGAAGCGCGAGAGCCCGTCCCGCTCGTTCGCGACGGCATGGGAGTGAACGAGATCCATGATGACGCGAAGCCCCATTCCATGCGCCGCATCGACGAGGCTCTTGAGGTCGTCGGGCGTGCCGAACCGCGAGGAGGCGGCGAAGAAGCTCGAGACATGGTAGCCGAAGCTGCCGTAGTACGGATGCTCCATGACGGCCATGAGCTGGACGGTGTCGTACCCGGCGGCCTTGATGCGCGGCAGCATCTCGTCGCGGAACTCGGCGTAGGTGTGGACGCGCGGCTCTTCGCCCGCCATGCCGACATGCGCCTCGTAGATGAACGGCGCGTGCGCAGCCGTTTGCCCCTTGTCCGTTGACCTCCGCCCGCTCCTCTTGTCCCTCCCGTCCAAAACCGGAGCAAAGTTCTTCCACGTGTACGGACGGCGCGGATGCCAGACACAGGCGGCGAAGAGCTTCGTCTCCGCGTCCTGCACGACGTAGCGCGCGTAGGCGGGGATGCGCTCGCCGCCCCCGCCAGCCCAGGTCATGGACAGGTGGTACTTGTCGAGATGACGAATCTTCGCCGCCGGAATGCGGCACTCCCAGACGTCCGTCCCCGGCTTGCGGAAGACCTCGAACGCCGCGTCTTTCTTCCAGCCGCTGAAGTCGCCGACAAGCCACATCGCCGTCGCGCGCGGCGCCCATTCGCGAAAGACCCAGCCCCGCCGGTCGCGGTGAAGGCCAAAGTAGTGATGCGCGTTCGCCCAGTCCGCAAGCGACGTCTTCCCCTGCGTGAGCGCGTCCGCCCGCATGCGGGCGTGCACGGCGCGGCCGCGAATCGCGGCCTCAAAGGGCTTCAGGTACGGGTCGTCAAGAAGATGTGCCATCGTGTCCTCCGTTCGTCTGGGAAGGATTATACCAAACGGCTAGGGCTTTCGCCAGAGCGTGACAAAGCTCTCCTGCTCCTTCTTGCCGCGCCCCTGTCCGCGCGCACCCCACGTGACGGTCACGCGCACACGGTAGAGGTTGTTCATCCGCTTGAGGTCGTCGTCGGACGGATTCCTGTCGAGGTTCTCGCGCTCCCACGTGAAGCCCCGGAACTTGTCCTGCTGCTCGCGCGTCAGACGCTCCTCGGAAACGAGATCCCACAGATCCGTCGCGCGCGTCTCCCGGACGTCGAGGTCGCCCTCTTCCGCCACCGTCTCAAGCGGATAGGCCATCTCGCCGAGATCCATGACCTCCTGCGCCGTCTCAAGCTCCGTCTGCGACAGCATCATCTTCTGCGACTGCGACATGGACATGAGAATGCCCGTGAGGCCAAACCCCAGGAGAATGGCCGCGAGCAGAACCTCCAAGAGCGTGAACCCCGCCCTCATTCGTCGCCCTCCCGTCCGTCGCCCGACAAGACCTTCGCCGCGCCAAAGCGGTCGATGCGAATCGAGAGGCCGTCCTCCGGACGCTGCCCGTCGGCGTAGACCCAGACCTGATGCGGATCGACACGCCCGTTCGTCTCCCAGACGACGGAAACCGGCTCCTGACGCTCGGCGACAGCGGCCCCCTTCGTCTTTTCCGTCGCCTCCGCCTTCTCCTCGACATTTGCCGTCGCCTTCGACTCCTTGAATTTTCCAAGCAGGTAGTCGACGTTCGAGAAAACCGAAAGGCGCGGCTTTCGGCCGCCCGCCACGCCGTCCAGCCCCTCGTCGCCCATGACAACCTTCAGCCGCATGCCCTTGACGACCTCTTCCTTGATGGGCGCGAAGAGGACGTCCTGCACGAGCGAGCCGCTGGCCTCCCCCTTCGACGAACCCGATGCCGCATCACCCGCCGCATCCGATTCGGCGCGGACGCGCCCGCGTTCCCGCGTCGTCGCCGCCAGCGGCTCGCCTGTCAGCGTCCGAACCTTCGCGCGGTCGATCTCGCCGGAAAACAGCTTGGCGGACGTCATTTCGACCTTCGCCAGCGTCTCGCCCTCGACCTCTTCGGTCGAATAGGTGATGATGACGGGCTTCTGCGACACAAGCGCCTGCGACCGCGCATGGCGAATCGCCGCAAAGATGTCGCGCGTCGCGCCCTTGACGCGCGCCGCGCCCTGCCCGGCGCGAATGCTGACGACGCCAACGCCCGCCATCGCGCAGATGATCGCGACAATCACCAGCAACTCGACGAGCGTAAAGCCCCCACGCCCCTTTGCGCCGCCTGTCATGGCGTCTCCGTCTGCGCGACGCCCCCGGCGGCGCACCAGTCGGAAATGCCGTCGGCAATGGCCGAGGCGACCTTCTGGCGACGCGCACGATTCCAGCAGTCGAGTTCGCCCTCCGGCGTCGTCAGGAAGTCCGTCTCGACCAGGCAGGACGGAATCTCCGGGTTGCGCGTGACGGCAAAGTTCGCGTGCACGACGCCGTTGTTCGTCAGCGACGAGCCGAACGCCGCCGCGAGACGCGCGTTCACGGCCCGCGCCAGTTCCTTGCCGATCGCGTTCCAGGCGTAGACGGCGTGATAGCGAATCGTCCGCGGATCGCGGTCGGCCGCCGGCGCGTTGTGGTGAATCGAGACGAACGCATCCGCCCCCTGCGCGTGCGCGACCTTCGGACGGTTCAAGAGCGGAATAGCCACGTCCGTCTCGCGCGTCATCACGACGCGATAGCCGCGCGCCACGAGCGCATCACGGACGTTCCGCGCGAGCGCAAGGTTCAAGTCCGACTCCTTGAGGTGATGCGGGCTCATCGCCCCCGTCTCGGCGCCGCCGTGCCCCGCGTCAATGACAACCGTGATCTCGGACGGCGGCTTCCCGCACGGCCGAGGCTTCGGAACGTCCCCGGCATACGGAAGCTTCGCATAGACCTTCTTGGGCGGCTTGGGCGCGGCATCGGACGAGGCCGCCCGAACGGGACGCTTCCCGACGACGAACGTGCGCCGCACGCCCGCGACTTCAAGCACGTTCGTGCCAGGATGCACATCCGCCATCGCAATCCATCCGCCCAGCGGATGAACGGCAACAGACCGCCCCTGAACAAGGACGTTTGACGTCCCTGGCTCGACCGCGCCCGACACGTAGCACCGCTCGATGAACGGCAACCGCTGCCCTTCCTTCGGGAAGGCGATGACGGCCGCGACGAGAAAGGAGAGAACCATCGGACGCCGAGGGAAAGCGGGCGAACCCGCTCAGTCCGCAGAGAAACGATACTCGGTGCGGCTCCGGAACGTCTCGCCCGGACGAAGAACCGTGGTCGGGAAGTCGGGACGATTCGGCGAGTCCGGCACGTGCTGCGTCTCAAGCGCCACGCCCGCGAACGGCGGAAGCGTCCGCCCCGCCGTCTTCGCGGGCAACGTGCCGTCCATGTTCTGCGCGCCGTACATCTGCATGCACGGCTCGGTCGTCCAGATCTCCAGACGACGCCCCGACGCGGGGTCGCGCATCGTCGCGGCCGGATGCAGTTCGCCAATCGCGCCGCGCAGGACGAAGTTGTGGTCGTACCAGCCGTCCATCGGCCAGTTCGCCGGATGGGCGGCCATCCACGCGGCCCGCGCGCCGATCGGACGCAGGGTCGTGAAGTCGAAGCCCGTCCCCTTCACAGGGGCGTGCTGCGTCGGAATGAGGCCCGCGTCCGTCTGCGTGTAGAGGTCGGCGAAGATCTGAAGTTCCTGCTTCAGGACATCGCCGCTCGCCTCGCCGGCCATGTTCCAGTAGCTGTGGTGCGTCAGGTTGAGGACGGTCGGCTTGTCCGTCGTCGCCTCGTAGTCGATCGTCCAGACGTTCGTCGGCAGCACGCGGTACGTCACCTTGCAGACGACCTTGCCGGGGAAGCCCATGTCGCCGTCCGGCGAGACGAGCGACAAGACAAGCCCGACCGTCTCGCCCTCGACAAAAGGCCGCGCCTGCCAGACCTTCGTGTCCCAGCCGTCCGGCCCGCCGTGGATGTTGTTGTGGCGCGGCGGCTTGTCTTCGCTGATCGGCAGCTGGTACGTCTTTCCGTCCAGCATGAACTTGCCGTCGCGGATGCGGTTGCCGAAGCGGCCGATGAGCGTTCCCATCGAGAAGCCGTTCTTCTCGTATTCCGCCGCCGTGTTCCAGCCCAGCGTGACGTCCGCCAGGTTGCCGAAACGGTCGGGCGCAAAACAGCGCACGAGACGCCCGCCGTAGTCGCTGACGTCCAGCACCAGCCCGCCCGCGCCACGCAGGGTGTAGAGAGCCGTCTCCGTGCCGTCCGAAAGACGGCCGAAGTCCCGCTTCGTCGGCGGCTCGACCGCCGCCATCAGTGCCCCGGCCGCCAGCGCGGCCACCATCGTCATCAGCATCCGTTTCTTCATTGCCTTACCTCTTTCTGCGAATTCGAAAAAAAAAAGGGCTCTTCTCTGCGCACCAGACTCGAACCCCCGCGCCTCACTTGACCGGCAGAAGCTTCTCCTGCCCGTTCATGTAGGGGCGAAGAACCTCCGGAATCGTCACCGACCCGTCTTCGTTCAGGTGCTGCTCCAAGAGCGCGACCACGAGACGCGGCAACGCGACGCCCGAACCGTTGAGCGTGTGGACGAGCTTCGTCTTCCCGTCCGCGTCCTTGAAGCGGCAGTTGAGGCGACGCGCCTGGTAGTCGGTGAAGCACGAGCAGGACGAGACCTCCAGCCACTGCTGCTCGCCCGGCGCCCAAAGCTCAAGGTCGTAGCACTTCGCGGCCGAGAAGCCCATGTCGCCCGAGCAGAGCTGGAGGACGCGGAAGTGAAGCCCAAGGCCCGTCAGGACGTCCTCCGCCTCCTTGACCAGGACTTCCAGCTGCTCGAAAGAATGGTCGGGATGGACGAAGTTCACCATCTCGACCTTGTCGAACTGGTGGACGCGCAGCATGCCGCGCGTCATCTTGCCGGCCGAACCCGCCTCGCGGCGGAAGCACGGCGTGTAGGCCGTGAGCTTGATCGGCAAATCCTTGCCGCTCAGGATGTCGTCGCGGTAGTAGTTCGTGACCGGCACCTCAGCCGTCGGGATCAGCCAGAAATCGTCGATTTGGCAGTGGTAGAGGTCTTCGGCGAACTTCGGGAGCTGCCCCGTTCCGGTCATCGAGTCGGAGTTGACGACGAACGGCGGCAGCATCTCCGTGTACCCCTGCTTCTGGCAGTGGAGGTCAAGCATGTACTGGATGAGCGCGCGCTGGAGCTTCGCGCCCTGCCCCAGGATGATCGGGAAGCCCGTGCCCGTCAGCTTCACGCCACGCGGAAAGTCGAAGATGCCGAGCTTCTCGCCGATCTCGACATGCGTCGGAATCTTGAACGCGGGGGCGTTCCATTCGCCGACCGTGCGCACGACGACGTTCGCCGTCGAATCCATCCCCGTCGGGATTTCCGGCGCGGGGACGTTCGGAATCATGAGCAGCGTCTCGCGGAGGTCATGGTCAACCTGCGCCAGCTCCTTGTCGATCGCGGCAATGCGGTCGCCGACCTGACGCATCTCCTCCTTCGCGGCGGCGATGTCGCCGCCCTCCTTCGCGATCTTGCCGATTTCCTTCGAGGCCGCGTTGCGCTTCGCCTTCAGCGCCTCCGTCTCGCCCACAAGCGCACGCCGGCGCGCGTCGAGGTCTTTCGCCTTCTGGAGCGTCGTCTTCTCCACGCCACGCCGCGCCAACGCCGCCGCCGTCGCGTCAAAATCGTCCCGAAGTTTCTTGATGTCAATCATCGGATGCCCTTTCTCCTGTAAATTTCTGCATATTATACCACATTTCCGAACCTCTGGCCGCCCGTCTTCCTTATGTGACGCGACGGAATGCGCGGACGCCGAGCGCCAGGAAGAGGATGTCCGGCAGAAGCGCCGCCGGGATGACCGGGAACCAGCCGTTCTTGGCCAAAATCATCATGAAGATCGTCAGGCCGTAGAACGAGAAATAGAGACTCAATGCCCCAAGGATGCCGCGAAAGACGCTCTGCCGCCCCGTGGCAATGCCGGCCGGAATGGCGAAGAGCGTGATCACGAGACAGGCCAACGGCGAAAGAATCTGCGCCCAGACGTCGTAAAGGTAGTCGCGGCGACGGTCGGCGTCCAGGCCCGGATGCGTGCGCAGATACCCCAGCCGATCGCTGACCGAGTTGAACTTCCACGGACGGTTCTGCACGAGAAAGTCGTCCGGACGCTCGTCGAACGTGGGGAAACTGCGCAACGTCAGCGCGTCCAGTTCCGGCGTCGGTGTCGCGACCTCCTGGCCGAGCGCATCATAATGCTGGACTTTCGGATGGTCGAACCACCACTCGCCGTCCAGGAAGTCCGCGCGCGCGGCCGTGACGTTCATGAGCCGCGCGCCACCGTTCGGACGGTCGACCGTCACGCGCACGTTCCGCAGGCTCGTGCCGCGCGCATCGGCCAGTTCGCCGATCTGCCACGTCCGCGCCGCCGCCGTGTTGCGGAAGACGACGTTATCGCCGCGCGCAAGCGCGCGCGCATCGAAGCGGCACGCCTTCAGCTGCGACGCCCAGGCCGCGTTTTGCGGAACGAAGACCTCGTTCACGTAAGCGACGAACAGCGCCATGAGCACGGCGACCGCAAGAAGCGGACGGACGATCACAAGGAAGCTCACGCCGCTCGCGCGCATCGCCACGATCTCCGAATGACGGCAGAACGTCCAGAGCGTGTAGAGCGTCGCGAGCATCAGCGCGGCCGGCGCAATGTAGTGGAAATAGGGCGCAAGGTAGCCGCAGAAATAGAGAATCGCCGCCCCCACCGGGATTTTCGCCTCGAACATGTGGGAGAACGAGCCGAAGAGGTCGAAGAGGACATAGATCATCAGGAATCCGGTCAGGCAGTAGAACAGCGGAACCAGGAACTCCTTCAGGACGTAACGCGACAGGATTTTCATGTCAAAGGCCCTTTGTCGAACAAGGCGGGGTGAGAAGCGGATCCGAATACGGCGCGGACGGGTCCATGCGCGCGAACGAGACGTAGCTCGGCGCGCCCCAGCCCGTGCCGGGGTTGCGGCCGACGACGGCAATGTCCACGCGGTTCGTCGGCGAAAGACCGCGTCGGCCGAGCGTCACCTTCGCGGCGGCCGGCGACAGCCGCTCGACCGTGACGGCGACGCCCGCGCCATGCGTCTGCACGAACGCGAACTCCTGCGCGCCCTTCGCCTCGATCGTGAAGGTGCGCGTCTCGTCCGCCGCGCGCAGGACGAACGCCCAGGCGAAGGGCGTCGCATACGTCAGCTCCGAGACGTCCGGCGGCGCGGCGACGGGGTCTGCCGTGACGGAGACGGCCGCAAGCGGCGGAATCGCCTCGGCCGTCAGCGCGGCGGCGGCGGCGACAAGCCGCTTCACGTCCGCGCCATCCTTCGGAAACGCCGTCGGATGCGCCTTCGCCGAAAGGTAGTCCGTCTCGTTCGTGACGCCGACGAGCGTCTGGCGCAGGAGCGTCTGGATCGTCGGCGCCAACAGGCCGCGACGGACGATTTCGCGCTTCACGTCCGGCTTGAACGCACGCGACGCCTCCAGCGCGGCGCGCAGATACGGCAAGTCCGAGAAGCTGCGCCCCGCCGTCGTGATCCAGTACGGCGCGAGCGAGGCGAAGACGTCGCCGTTCGTGCCGACGGGCGGCGTGTCCGCGTTCGAGGGAAAGACCCACGTCTGGTTCGAGAGATAGAGTTTCGCCATCCCGCCAAGGCGCGCCGCGTCCGCCGTGAGGAGCGCGCGCGGAATCGACCGCCACGTCGCATGTCCAATGATGGCGCGCGAGCAGTTGCCGAAGACGGGATTGGGGAAGAGGACGTTCGGCGCATTGAGGTCGAGGCCGCGCGCGCGGCCGTCCCGGTCGAGGCTCACGGCCGTCAGGCCGGGAAAGGCCGTCGCGTTGAGGAGCGAGTGCCCGCCGTCCCGGTTCATGTAGAGGTCGCCCGCGTTTCCGCCCGCCGCAGGCGCGAGCTTGAGGCGCGCGACGAAACAGCCGACGTCAAAGTCCCAGTCGAGGTTCTGCTCGCCAAGGGCGATTGGCTGGCCCTGGACGCCCGTCGCGGGCACGGTCGCGAGCGGACCCAAGAGAATCGGGCGCGTCTGCATCTCGCGCGCGTATTCGAGCAGCTCCGCATAACGCGGAAACTTCGCGAGCCGCCGGAGGTCGCCGTCCTTCGCAATCGCGTCCACGTCGCGGAAGCCGCAGTCGACCGCCTTCTCCAATTCGTCGAAGGCCTCGTCCTGCCGCTTCGCGAAATAGGCCAGCGAACAGGCGAGGTTGTAATGCCAGGTCGGATCGTCCGGCAGGAGCTTCACGCCCTGCCGACACGTCGACTCCATGGTCGCGGCGTCGCCCTGACGCAGCGCGGCGGTGAACTGGCGTCGCAGACGGTCGTGCGCCGGAAAGCGCGCGGGATAGTCCCAGATCGAGAGGACGGCGAACAGCAGTGCAAACGCCACGCTCATTTTCCGAGCCTCATCCAGCTGGGCAGCCGCACAAGCTTCGCCTCGCGGCTCTGGTTCGTCTCCATCGACTGGGCCGTGCCGATTGACGGGGACTCAAGCGAGGCCAGTCGGTTCATCAGGACTTGTTGGCGCGTCGCCTGCTGGCGGCGGAGGTCTTCGGCGAGCTGGCGCTCGGCGACAAGTTCCTTCTCGCGCGTCTGAAGCTGTACGCGCAGGGCCTCGACCTCGGCGCGCAGCTGCGTGACGTCCTTCGTGTTCTCCGCGAGCCGCGCCTCCTCGGCCGTGCGCTCGCGCAGCTGCGCCGTCAGCTCGCGCACCTTCGCCGCGCTTTCGAGCGCCTCCAGCTCGTGCGCGCGGCGCAGGTCGTCCAGTTCCTTGCGCAGCTGGGCCGTGCGCGGGTCTTCGGGACGATTCCGCAGGGCCTTGCGCGTCATGTCCTCGATGTTCGCGCCCGCGCGCTTGAGCATCTCGCGCCGGCGCTCCAGCAGATGGTCGGCGCGTTCGAGATGACGCTGCTTGAACGCCTCGAACTCGCGCTTCTCCGCTTCGAGAATGCGCCCCAGTTCCTCGGCCTCGCCCGTCATGATCGAGTAGACGGCGGCCTGGATGTCCGCAACCTCGCTCGCGGCCTGCGGCAGGCGGCGCAGCTCGTCCTCCAATGCCTTGACCTGCTCCTGCAGCTTCGCCTCGCGGTCGGACGCCTCCTGCGCCGCGCGCGCAGCCGCCTCGGCCTGGGCGCGCTGCTCTGCCGCGCCCTTCTGCGCCGCATCCAGCTTCGCCTGAAGTTCGCCCGTGTGGCGGCGTTCCTCGGCCAGCAGTTCCTCCAGTTCCCTCACGCGCGTCTCGTCCACGACGACCTTCTCGACGATCTTCTCGACGGGGACTTCGACGCGAACCTCCTTCTCGACGATCTTCTCGACCGGAACCTCGACGACCTTCTCGACGACGCGCACGGGCTCCGCCTCGACTCGCGTCGGCTCGGACTCTGTTTTGTCAGACGGCGCGTCCGACTCGTTGACGGCTTCGGGCTTGGCAGACGGCGCGTCCGCGCCGTCCTCCTCTTCCGCAAACGGCGCGCGCGTCTCGATCAGCGTCGCCGTCGGCGGCAGACGCCCGCTCGCGAGCAACGCCTCGGCCGCCGCCCGATGGAACGGCCCACGCGGATTCCCGTCGCCCAAGTCAATCGAAAAACGCATGTCAAGAAACGGCACGTCCTCGACGCGCTGCCAGACGTCGCCGTCTTCCGAGACTTCCTGCCCCGGCTGGATGCGCCCCATCTTCGCCCACGCGACAAGCTGCGCCGCCGGCTCCGGCCCGAACGTCTCGTCCTGCGTCCGCAAATACCATGTTGCCTCGCTCATCCCTGCCTCCTTCCAAACAAGTTCGCGACAAGCCCCGACTCGCGCCCGCGCGCGAGCTCGCGCTGCGCGGCGGCTTCCAGCGCCGCCATGCGGTCACGCCCCAGCCCGCCGAAGAGCGCGCCCGCCGCGCGCGGCGGCGGCGTCGTGCCGACTGGCTCGACGACCTCGGGGACGACGATCTCCATGCGCGGCGGCGGCTCGACCTCGACAATCTTCTCCACGACGCGCTCGACGATTTTCTCGACTTCGACGATTTTCTCGACCGGCGGCGGATCCTCGTCAATCGCGAACTCGTGCAGACGATACGCCTTCGCCGTCGCGGCGAGCGAACCGTCCTTGAAGAGGCGCGAGACGACTGCGCGATGGAACGGCCCGAAAAACTTGCCCGGCTCGGTCTCGACAAGCCACTTCATCTCTAGTTCGGCCACGAGCTGCGCGGGCTTCCAGCTGATGCGATCAACGGACACGTAGCAGGACGGCTCGATGCGACCGTCCTCTGCCCACGCGACAAGCGACGAAAGGGACGCTGGGCCATAGACCATCCCTTCCTCGGTTCGGACGAACCACTCCTGCAAATCTGACATGGGCATATTATAGCAAAACAGCCGCCGCGAAACGCGGCGGCCGCACATTCCCCCTGTCATTCGGCGGCGAGTCAAAGCGAAAGATAGCCGCATTCCCACGCGCCAAGACGCGGCAGACGAACGCGAACCGCCCCGCCGTCCGCGTCGCGGTCGAGGGAAATCTCGACGGGCTCCGCCTCCGGCTGATGCCAGCGCGCCGTCCGAACGCCCGACGGCACGCCGCGCAACCGAACGGAAACGGGATCCTGCCGGTCAATCGAGGCGTTCACGAGCGCCACGGTCGCAAGCGAGCCGTCCGCACGGACGCGCGGCAGCGCAAACGCCAGCACCGCCTCCTCGAAGAGGACGGGAAGCCGCCCGCCGGACGCCCGGTCGCACCGGGCGTAGAAGTTCGTCAGCCCCGTCGTGGAGACAATCTGCATGACGCGCGTCTGGTAGCCGGGCGATGCCGCGTCAACCTCGCCCGAACCAGCCATCCGGACTCTGATTGACCCAACGTCCGGCAAGCGTCCGAGCGACAGTCCCGTCGCGCCGACAATCGGGATCCCCCGACAGGCGACAAGCCGAGGCGGACAGTCACCCGGCACGGAAAAGCCGCACGGCCGCGTCCCGGCGTTCGCCGCCTGATAGCCCTTCAAAAAGCCATTCGCCGCCGCGAGGCGCGGAAACAGGCGGTCGGCGTAGAAAGCCGTCGTCTCGTCCGTCCGCGCATCCGCCGCGAACAGGCTGACGAAGTCCATGCCCAGCGCAAGGTTCTCGAACGCCTCAAGGACAAGGCCCTGCGCCGTCCGACAGGCAAAGGTTCGCGGGCACGTCTCGATTTCGGGACAGCACGCGCCCACCCACGTCTCGCTGCGCCAGCCGGCCAGCATCTTCTGGAGGAGGTAGGCCTTGTCCAGCTGCTGATGCGCGTCCGTGTCCCAGTAGGCGCCAGCCCCCGGCCGCAGACGCACGAGACGCCCAGACCCCTCGAAAAGGCCGCGCGGGATGGCCGGCTTCAAGTCGCCCCCGTACTGATAGCCCATGACCGTTTCGGACGACACCCGATGGACGGCAGCGGCAATCGCGCGCGTCAGGTTGCCCATGACGCCACACGAATAGTCGTCCCAACGCCGCCGCACCGCCGCGTCCGAGCGAATCGCCGCCGCCAGTTCCGCACGCGGCCACTCCCGTC
Organism: uncultured Lentisphaeraceae bacterium; assembly: GCA_964420685.1. Classification (GTDB taxonomy): domain Bacteria; phylum Verrucomicrobiota; class Kiritimatiellia; order RFP12; family UBA1067; genus UBA1067. Next base: position 30,567 of record CAYQUI010000013.1, read on the forward strand.
CTTCGGTCTTGGCGAAGCCGGCGAGACAGCCGTCGCAGAAGCAGCCGGCGAGTCGGTTCGCGGGCTTGAGGACCGGCGCGCGGTTGCGGTAGGAGAGATCGTCGTCCACCCAGACCGCGCCCGGCCTCCAGGCCGCGTGAAGCTCCGCGACACGGACGAAGTAGGCGATGAGCTTCGGATCGCGCGGACAGGACAGGCGCGTGGCCGCCAACCCGTCGGCGGACACCATCGTGCCCCAGTCCTGGCCCGTGCAGTCGCCCGCTTCGAGAATGGCGTCCGTATGCCCGAGGATCGTCTGGATCTCGATCGACGGCACGATGCCCAGCCGACGCAAATCGGCCGCCGCCGCCGCGCACTGCCGCGCATGCGCCTCGTGCCAGGAAAGCTTCGGGAAGCTGACGCCCGTCGAGAACCAGACGTCGTCAAACGCCGCGCGGTTCTTCTCCAGCGCCGCGCGCATCTCCGGCCACTTGTCCGGCTGCGTGAAGCGAAAGCCGAAACGCAGGGCGCAGAACGGCGGATCGTCCGCCGCCGCCCGCGACACGAGGAGCGCGCAGACGAGCGCGAAGGCAAGGCGTGCGATCACGACCACCTCCGGTCGTTCGACCACTCCCGGTCCCATTCCTTCGTCGACGTCCACGGCGGCGGGAAGTCCGCGCAGGCCTGCTTCTTGATGAGCCGTTCGTTCAGCTCGTCAATGCCCAGCCCCGGCTTCGTCGGAACCTCGATGAAGCCGCCCTTGTAGGACAGCGCGGGCTTCACGAGATCGCCCCACCACGGCACGTCGACCGAATGAAGCTCCAGCGCCATGAAGTTGCGCGTCGCCGCCGCGACATGGACGGCCGCCAGACAGGCGATCGGGCTTTCGGCCATGTGGATGTTCATCTGGACGCCGTAGTCCT
>CAYQUI010000014.1:0-30702 GCA_964420685.1 uncultured Lentisphaeraceae bacterium
CCCGACTTCTGGAGCGGGTCGGAGATGGACGGACCCGAATAGACCGTCGGACGGATCTCCCACGGACGCTTCGGATTCGGCGCGTAGCGGGCCTTCTCCCAATACCGCACGACCGAGCGCGTGACACGTGCCGCTTCCGGCAAGGCGCAATCGCCCACGAGACGATTGTGCCAGTTGTTTGTGTAGCGGACTTCCAGTTCGTTCGCCCCCGCCCGCACGGCCTTGGAGACGTCCACGTCCCACGGCGCACACCACGCGACGCCGCAGTCCACGCCGTTCACGAAAACACGCGCAAGTCCCGTCGGCACGTCGCCCAGCGCCAGCCGCATCCGCCGGCCGAGAACGGACGCGGGGACGGTGAACGTCGTCTTGTACGTCGCCGTGCCCGCGAAATGGCGCAGATCGTCGCGCGTCGTCCACTCCACGAGCGTGTCCAGTTTCACGGCCTTCGGCGGCGGCGCGGAGATGCCGTCGTGATAGGCGAACGCAACCTGCCACGGACCCGCCACGGCGATTTCCTCGCCCGGCGCAAACGCGGGCGTCGCCTTCCCGTTCGGCGTGAACACGACGAAACAGCTGCCGCCCACGGGCAGATCGAGCGCGAGGCGCGTCTTTCCGTCCGCCGTCGCGCCGACAACCCGCGCGGGCTGGCGCGTCACGCGCACGGCGTCCCAGATTTCCACGGCGCGGCCGTCCACGCGCGCGTTGAAGACGTGTTCGCCCGTCCCTTCGCCCGCCACGAAGAAGACGTCCGCCGCACCGATCCGCCGGTGCGTCGTCGTAAACTGCGCCTTCTCGTCCTTGCGGAAACGGCCCCACGCCCGATAGTTCTCAGTCGGCGGCACGAACTCGCCGTCATCCACCCAGTCGCCCGCCTGAAGGAGCGCCTGGCAGCGCCACAGATAATGGATGAACGCCGGCAGGTCGCGGTTCCACGTGACGTTGCGGTTGATGTGCGATCCCGCGAAGTACTCCAGTCCCGGCACACCGAACTTCTTCGGCGACGTCGTATAGGTGTGCCAGACGATCAGGTTGACGCCGTCGGCGAACACGATGTCGCCCAACGGCTTCAAAAACGCCGGGTCGACCGTCCAGTGGCGGTGCATGTGGGTGAACGCCTCAACGGAGTTGATCCGCTTGCCGGCGCGGTGCGCCGCCTCCACAATTCCCCGGTAGAACGGACGCATATTGGCATTGGCATGGCCGGTGGACGGATGCGTCCCGTTTTCGCGTACGGGCCAGAACTCGCCCTGCGGGAAATCGTTGCCGTCCAGAAACTCGAACTGATCGCACTCGCCAAATGTCCGCGGATCGCGCTTCTGCCCCCACGGGCCACCCGACTCGGAGAACGCAATCATGCCATGCTCGTGCGCCCATTCGCGCACGGCCACGTAGAGATGGTTCACCATCATGCGTCCACGCGCCCGGCGCATATCGCGCATGAACGTTTCGGATGAAACGCCCTTCAGACGGAATCCCGCAAGGATGGGCATCTTCGGACGGAACGCATACCCCGCGTCGGCGGCGAAGTCCTGCTCGAACGTCGCGCTCCACGTGGGCATCGTCCCCTCCCAACTCACGTTGTAGAGGCCCGCGAACGTCTTGTCCTTGCCGACAAGTCCGGGAACACGTGCGAGGATGGGCGCGACGGCGCGGTCAAGATGCCGCCGCACGGCCTGGCGGTCAAGGACGTCGATGTCCTGTTCACGCCCCTTCTGCGTCGCCCAGCCGAACCGAAGAATCGTCCAGTCCGCACCAAGCGTCGCCCCGTCGGCCGCCGACGCGAGTGCGCGGACGTCCAGCGCGTCGGACACGATGAAGCGCGTGGTGTCCTCCGCCTTGCCAACGTTGCCTTCCATGGAAAGGAACCCGTCGCCCGCGTTCGCCCAGCCCGTGCGGACGGCCGGCTCCTTCGTGCGGACGGCAAAGACCGCCACGTCGCGGTAATGCGGCAGATCGGGTTTCTCGAACGCATCGCCCGGCAGGTAGCGGCGGCACTTGAGGAATTTCGGCGAATCCGCGCCCACGTCCATATCCCCGCGCAAATGACCGCCCGACGCGGCGACGTTGAGCGACACTTTCACGTCGTGACGCGCACCTTCGCGAATCACGTGCGCAATCAAGTCAAACCAGGCGTCCGAACCCCAGCGAATCGTCGCGGGCGGATTGACGACGTGGTCTTCATCATCCCAATAGCCGCGCGAATCCGTGATCAGCGTCCCGCCGAAACCCAACCGCGCGATGTCGGCCATCTCCGCCGAAATCGTTTCACGATCCGTCTGCGAGTTCGTCCAGAAGTAGTACGTCCAGGGCCGCGTGTCACGGGGCGGATTCGCAAACCGCGCGAAGAGATCCTCGGACGACGCGGCATCGGATGCACCCGTGCGCGATGCGCGGTGAACCTGCGCGGCCGTACGCGCAATGAGGTCGGTGGTGACGGGCGGCGGCGGATAGGCCTTCGCGCCCTTGTAGTCGAATTCGCGCAGCACGGCGGCGAGCGCGTCGTCCACCTTGCCTTCGGCGCGGAGACGGTGGATTTTTTCCGAAAGGTTCAACCCGTTGCGGAGGGCCAGATAGCGGAGCGACGGCCCGTCCGGATAGACAAGGTACGTGCCGCCGGCGGACCACCGCCCGAACCACGGGCTGTACGTCGTGTCGCTGTTTGGATTCGCCGGCCAGGAGCAGTACGCCCAGCGGAGGAAGCCGTCAAGATCGACCGCGCCGGGATACGCGCCGAGCCACGTGCAGTCGATCGGCGGCTGCGCCGTGCCGGTGCACGGATTTCCGCCCGCGACGTACACGGTCGTCGTGCGCCCCTGCCGGCGGCGCATCTGCGTCTCGGAAATGTACGCGGGCGTCACGCACTGCAGCGCAATGGAGAAGTTGTCGATTTCAATGCCGTCGAACTGGCTCGGCGGACGGTCACCCGCCATGGCGATCTTCATCCCGCCGTACTTCCGCACGAGATCGCAGGCGGTCTTCAGTTCGTTTGGACTACGCTCGTCCAACGCGATGTAGGTATTCTCGAACCAGCCTTTCGCCTTCAAATGCGCGGCAAAATCGCCCAAGAACGCACGCCAGTAATCAACGAATTCGGGCGAGCCGACGTCGAAGTTCCCCGTGTGCGGCACGCCCTTCTCGTCCTCCCAGTCATAACGTTTCAAACGGAACGGGCAGAGCGTGTAGCAGTGGATCTGCGGGCCGAGGCCGCACGCCTGCGCGAACGCGACGTATTCGTCGAAGACCGTGTAGTCGAATCGCCAGCCGCCGTCCGCCGTGCGGATGTGCCGCACCATCGTGCCGTAGGCGTCGAAGCACTGGTGCGCCCACGGACGGTTCATGATCGTCGTCGTAATCGTCTTCTGCCCCGCGTCCGCGAGTTGCTCCCAGAGCGGACGCATCTTCGCGTAGTGCTGCTTTGAGAACGGCGCGACCTGATAGTAGCGCGCGACGGCCCATGGATGCTGCCAGAGGTCGAGGAACATCCGACGGTCGCGTCCGGCGGGGAACACGCGGTCGCTGACGGACAGCCCGTACCGCCGCGCGTCAAGGCCACTTGCCAGCGTGAAGTCGGCCGGCACGTCGCCCGTGCGCGGCACGTCCACTTCCGCGACGACGCGCACGGCTTCGCCCGGCTGCACGAGCGTCGAGCCGTTCCAGACAACGCGGTCGGCAAAGAGCGCCTCGCCATCCCCCTTCACGGGCATGGCCAACCCTGTGCGCACGAACGGCTGCGCACACGACGGCTTCGCCAGCACGGCCGTCGCCGCCGTATTCGTCGCGTCGTACCAGACGACGACCTTCTCGCCGCGCCAGGCAAAGACGGACTCATCCGCCGCTGATGCACTGAAAGGCCCGGCCAGCATCCCCGTGGCAACCAGAGCTCTCATCAACCATTTCATGATTTTCCATTATCCTTTCGAGGCATTTTTTATAAACTCCGGCCGGCGCCTCACTCGCGGCTGTTCCCGACAAGCGGACTCGTCAACGCCGCGACGTCAGCGTCCGAAACCACGAAAACGGCGTCCGACGAACCGACCGTCGCATAGCGACCGCCGCCAACGGCCGGCGCGCCGAGGAAAATGTTCCGGCGAACGGCATCCGCACGCTCCAAGTCAACCGCGAGGGTCAGGAACGGGTGTTCCAGCCCATACGCGGCCAATTCGCTCGCCATGACCTTGAGCTTCTCGACGCGCACGGCCTTGAGGGGCTCAAGCGCGTTCAGGACGCGGGCGATGCCCGTCGGCGAAGCCACCGACCCCTCGGACGCGGACTCGACGTTCCAGACACGGCGATCGCGCGCAAAGACAACCGAGACGCCCCGTGCGCCATCTGTTGCGCGCGTCGCGACGAGCCGCTTCACGTCATCGGCCGCGAACGAGACAATCTCCCGCGACCGCAACTGCGCAAACCCGCCACCTGCCGGAAAAAGGGCCGACCGCGCAACGAAAACTGCGCGCGACGACGCGCCGAGAGAGACGGCGACGCCGTTCGAATCAAGATCCGCCGACGTCAAAGCCAAGACGCGCGCCAGCAACGCCTCGACGGCCGAGGTGTCGGCCGGCGCGGAAATGGGCGCGTCCAGCCGCCAAAGCGACGCATCGGCGCGGGAGAGCGAAAGCGTGCGTTCCCCATCCACCAACGTCACGAACACGACCTTTTCGGGCGAATCGAGGAAAAGCCGCGTCTCGGCAAAGCGCGAGCCGTCCTGCAAGGCCGCATCCTTGAGTGCCGACGGAACGGTGACGACCGTGCCGGCGACATGGAGGAACGCATAGACCGTCTCCGCGTCCGCGTGCTTGCCAAACGAAATCGACGAGTTCCGCCCGCCCGAACGCTTGAGCGTGACCGTGACGGCCGTCTCGGGGTCGAGTCCATACCCCGCCAGCAGCGAGGCCTGTCCGCTCTCGTTCGTCGCGCCCGTCGGCCAGACGAACCGAGTGGCCTCCGCCGTCATCAAGTCGGACAGGAACTTCGAGACGACCGTCGCGGCGGCACGCCCCTCTCCGACCTGCCAGCCGTCCCCCTCCCGCTGGAACGAGAGGATCGCGCCGGGATTCTGCCGGATGTCGAACGCGCCAACGGTCGTTTCGCTGAAGCCAAACAGGCGACGGCGGCGCAGACGCTCCACGGGCAGGTCGATCGCCGCCAGAACGGAAGACGGGACAATCAAGACGGAGGGTTCGCCGTCCACCGCCGCATAGACCCCATCGCCCGAAGGGGTCAGCAAGCCAAAGGAGAGTGAGACCTGCGCCGTCGCATTCGAGAGACTGAGGCGAAGCGGCGGCTCCTCCAGCGCATAGTCGGCGCGCGTACGCCCCCAGCGCAGCAGTTCGGCGTCGGAAATCGATTCCTCGACGCGCGCCAGCGCCAACGTGTCCAGGAGCTTCAGGACGACGGGCGTCTCGGCGACGGCGGCAAACGGGCGACGCAGCCGCCACGGGCCGTCCCTCTCGATTCGGATGACAGGCTCGCCGCGTCGCGCCAGCGTCAGACCCGTGCTGTCCGCCGCGCGTTCGCAGAGGAACGCGCGCGTCGCGACGCGCGGCTTGCGTCCGCCCACGTTCAAGACGACCTCGACCGCGACCAGCACGGAAATGGCGAGCAACAGGAAGAGGATGGCCTTTCGGTTCGTCATGTGCGCAGCCTCCTTCTCAAGGTCGCCCCCGCGAGGAGCAGGAACACCAGGGCCGGCAGAATGCCGACCGTGACAACGGCGAAGCGCGCCCGCGCGGCGCGGTCAAGCCCCGTGACCAGAAGCCCCGCCTCCGTGCCGCTCGCGCCGACGGCATCCGTTCCCGACAAATAGGCGACGCTGTTGAGCAGGAAATCGCGGTTGGCGTTCGCGCGCGCGCCCAGCGCGCCGTTCAAGGCGAACGTCGCGTCGCCGATGACGACAAGGCGCGTCGGACGGATCGCGAGATCGTCGCCGGCCGCCGACCCGCGCTCGACCGCCGCCGCCAGGACGACGCCGTCCAACGACGCCAGCGCGGAAAAGCCGATGTGGTCGGCCCCCGCCCCCGAAACGGCGACGGCCGAGGGCACCAGCGCCGTCGGACGCTCCAGGACAATGCGCGAGCCCCGCAGCGGCGCGGACACGGGATGATCCGAGAAGTCCGTGACAATGACGTCGCTGCCCGAAAGCGTCTTCGCGCCCGCGAGCGCCGCCGGCGTCGCCTTGACGCCCCATGTCGCGAGAAGCGACGCCAGGCCCGAACCTTCCGACGGGCCAAGCAGGACGAGCAGGCGCCCGCCCGTCCGCAGATAGGCGTCCAGCCGATCCAGCTCGACGCGCGAAAAGGCGTTCTTCGGGCCGGACAGGACGAGCAAGGCGCAGTCGTTCGGAATGGTCGCCGTCGCCGCAAGGTCGAACGGGGCGTTGCGGTAGCCCTCGCGCGAAAGCTCGCGCGCAATGTTGCTCAGGCCATAGAGACCGTAGCCATCCAGCGTCGCCTCGCCATGGCCGACCGTCCAGTAGACGTTCCGCCGCTGGGACGGCGTCGTCAGGCGACGGATCGTGGAGGCGCACAGGCGTTCGCCGCAGCCGTCCTTGAGCGGCAGGACGACGAGCCGCCGCCCCTTCTCGAAGACAAGGGAGCTCTCGGAGACGCCCCGGGCCGCAAGACGCTCCGCCGCCGCGATGTCCCAGCGCGGATCGACGAAGCGAATCTCCAGCCGCGCGCCGCCGAGAGAGGCGGACGCCCGGCGAAGCGACCGCAGGAGATGGCCAAGCGGACGAAAGCGCGCATCGCCGCGCGAGAGGAAGCACGTCACGGAAATCTCGCCCGACGATTCGGCGAGAATGCCGCGCGTCCGAGGCGAAAACTCGGTGGAGAGCCCAACGACAGGCAGCTCGACCGTGGCGTCCACGCGCAACGCGAGACGCACGACGAGCGCCGAAAAGACGAGCGCGAGCGCAAGGACGACGCCCGTCGAGACCCGAAGCGTCCGCGCGCCACGCCCCACGAGGCGCATCGCCGCCACGCATTTCGTGGCCACGAGAAGACAGGCCGCCGTGACGACCAGGTAAGCGGCCAGCGTGCCAAGAGAGAACGTCCCCAACGCCCCGTCGACGGCGTGCGCGTCAAACGGCAATTCGCCGAATGCCGTCGCCCCACGCGATGACCAGAGGCGAAGCCCCGACCACAGCGCGCGCGGCAGGGCGACGAGCAGGACGACCGCCGTCGCGGCGGCCGCCGCGGCCTGGCGGAACATCGCGCTCAACGCCACGGCGGCAGCCGTCCACAGCAGCCCCTGCACACCGAGCGTCAGCAAGGGCGGAACGAGCGACGCGAGCGACACGCCCGACAGGGCCGCCGGCGCCAGGAAAAGGAGCGCGCCGCCCAACGTGGCCAGCGACAGGAGGAGCGCGGCCATCAGAAGCGTCCAGACGCCCAGGAACTTGCCGAGGACGTAGTCGCGTTCGCGCACCGCCACGGAGAGCAGCGCCACGAGACGCCCCGACTGGCGTTCGTCGCTCCAGACGCCCATCGCGAGAAACGCCGCCAAGACCGGCAGGATCGGCGCCACGCTCGACGCCCAGAGGGCCGCAAGCGGCAGCGTGCCGCCCTCGGCCCGGTCGAAGTTGAACGCGAAGGCCGCCGCGACGAGCGCGAGAAAGCCCGCGACGGACAAGGCCGTCGTGTAGAGGCCCCGGGCGTGTCCGATCGTCCGCCCCCACGTCACGCGCAGGGGACTCATCGCGCCCCCCCTTCAAGCGCCGCATCGAGACGCGCCCGCAGGGCCGACGCCTCCAGCCCCGTCGTCTCGACCGGGGCGACGAGTCCGTTGCGCAGGACAAGAAAGCGCGTCGTCCAGCGCGCGAGGTCGTCGAGTTCGTGCCCCGTGACGATCACGCTCGAAAAGGCCGCCGCATTCGAGAGCAGGTCGCCGGCCGCGCGGCGCATGTCCGCGTCCAGCCCGGCCAGGAAGTCGTCCAGCAGCAGGACGCGCGGCCGCAGGAGAATCGCGTCCGCGAGTGCCACGCGCTTGCGGACGCCGAGCGAAAGCCGCTTCAGGGGCACGTTCAGGCAGTCCGCCACATGGCAGGTCTCCGCCGCTTCGCTGACGCGACGGCGGACGCGCTTGGCCGGCTCGCCCTTGAGGTTCGCCCGGTAGCGCAAATAGTCCTTCACGGTCATGTCGTCGTAGAACGCGGGCGTCTCCGGCAGATAGCCGACCTGACGGCGATAGCGGAGCGGCCGCGCGAGGGCGTCCTGCCCATCGAGCAGGATCTGTCCCGAATCGGGCACCGCCAGCGTCGCGAGGACGTTCAGGAGCGTCGTCTTGCCCGCGCCATTCGCGCCGACGACGCTGACAACCTCGCCCGGCGAGACGACGAAGGAGACGTCCCGGAGAATGGGGCGGTTCTGGTACGTGAAAGCGAGGTTGCGGACTTCTATCATCGCGTCATTCGTCGAGGAGGCTTCCAAGTCCCATCGCGTGGGAGGCCTTGAGCAAAACGAGGTCGCCGGCCGAGACGTCGAGCCGGAACTTCTTCTTCAGCTTCGCGAGATCCGTGTAGACGCAGTGGCAGAGGCACTGCGCCGACTGCTCGCCGACGCCGATCACGAGCGGGATCTTCAGGGCCATCGCGTGGTCGAAGACCTTGCGGTGCAGGGCGGGCGCGTCCGGGCCGAGTTCGAACATGTCGCCAAGGACGGCAATTCGCCGGCCGTCGCACGGCGTCGCCGCCAGCGTGTCGAGCGCGGCGATCATCGCGTCCGGATTCGCGTTGTACGTGTCGTCGATGAAGGTCGCCCCCCACTTCTCCCGGAGACGCCAGCGCGCGCCGGGAAGGGAAAAGCCGTCCAGCGCGGCGCGCGCCTGCTCGCACGTCACGCCGAAGCGCGCGGCGACGGCAAAGGCGAGGGCCGCGTTCGCGGCGAAGTGCGGCGGCTGGGGCGCGGACGAGTCCAGCAGCCCCGCCGGCGGCTCGACCGCGACGGGAACGGCCGTCGGCGCGCGTGCCGCGAGGGCCGCCGCGAAGTCGTCCGACGCCGGAAAGACCGAAAAGCCCTTCGACCGCGCAAGCAACGTCCCCTTCTCGTCCGCAATCCCCGCGCGCGACAGGAAGAATTCGAGGTGCGCCGTGCCGACGCCCGTGACGACGCCGACGTCCGGCTCGGCGATGTCGCAGAGGGCCGCGATCTCGCCCGGATGGTTCGACCCCATCTCGACGACGAGGAAGTCCGCGTCTTCGGGACAGTTGAGAATCGTGATCGGGAGGCCGAGGTGGTTGTTGAAGTTCCCGTCCGTCGCGTGCGTCTTCCCGACGCAGGAGAGAAACGCCCGCAGGAGTTCCTTCGTCGTCGTCTTGCCGGCCGAGCCGGTCACGCCGACGACCGTCGCCTTGAGCGACCGACGGTAGTCGCGCGCGAGGGCCTGCAGCTCCGCGAGCGCGTTCGGCCCGCCGATCACCTTCGCCGCGCCCCTCGCGCGCGCGTCCGGGATGAAGGCATTGCCGTCCGCCTTCTCGCCCTTCAGCGCGACATAGAGCATCCCCGGCTTCACGAGCCGGGAGTCGAACGTCGCGCCCGAAAAGCCAAAGCCCTCCCTCATGCCACGCCGCGCGAGGAGTTGCGGTAAAAGGCGACGAGCTCCTTGATCTCGTCGAACGGCTCGACGTCGTTCTCGACGCGCTCCAGCGCCTGCGTGCGGTTGAGACCGTCGCGGTAGAGGAAGCGGTAGGCCTCCTTCAGGGCCTGGATGACGTCGCGGCTGAAGCCGCGCCGCGTGAGGCCGACGACGTTCGGGCCAATCACCTTCATCGCGCCCTCCACCATGTCCGTCAGCATGAACGGCGGCGCGTCCTGGCGAATCTTCGTCATGCCGCCCACCATCGCGTGGCGGCCGACCGTGCAGAACTGGTGGGCCGCCGCGCAGCCGCCGACGATCGCCCAGTCCTGCAGATGCACGTCGCCCGCGAGCTGGACGGAGTTCGAGCAGATGCAGTGGTTGCCAAGGACGACGCCGTGCGCCGCGTGGCAGTAGCACATGAAGAGACAGTCCGACCCGATCACCGTCCGCTCGCCGTCGGCCGTGCCGAGATGCACCGTCGCGAACTCGCGGATGACCGTGCGGTCGCCGATCTCGACGTAGCTGACCGATCCGTCGCGGTACTTGAGATCCTGCGTCTTCATGCCGATGCAGGCGTAGGGAAAGACCTGGCACTGCACGCCAATCGTCGTGTGCCCGTTGACGATCGCGCCCTGCTGGACGATCGTGCCGTCGCCGATGCGGACGTCACGCCCCACGTGCGCATACGGCCCGATCTCCACGTCCGCGCCGAGCTGCGCGCCGTCCTCGACAATCGCCGTCGGATGAATCTTCGCCATGAACAACACTTCCTTTCTGTCAAGAGAACTAGAGATGCCGGCGGACGAGCCGCGCCGCAAGCGCAAAGCAGGCCACGACCGGCAGCCAGATGAGAAGCCAGGGCCGGATTGCCGCGCGCTCCTCGCACGAGAGCATCAGGATGACCAGCACGTAGTAGCCCAGCGCCACGACGAGCGAAATCGCCATGCCGACCGTCGATTCCCGCCGCTGCGAGCGAATGCCCAGCGGAATGCCGACGAGGACGAAGCAGATCGACGCCATCGCGAAGACAAACCGCTTGCTGAGCTCGACCTTGTCGCAGCTGACCTCGCGGCGCGCCAGGTCACGCTGGGCCTCGGCGACGCGCCCGGCCGCCGCCAGCTCGCGCAGACGGGCCTCGCGCGCGCGAATCCGCTCCAGCATCTCGAAGAAGCGGAAGTCCTTCGGCCGTTTGCTGTAGCGCGAGCCACGAATGGCGTCCTTGAGCGTGTAGACGAAACGGTTCGCGCGCGCCATCGTGCGGTGCTGCGCGTCCACGGGATCGACGGTCATCCGGTAGAGCTCGAGGTCGATGTCCTGCTCGCGCTGCGTGACGAGCGCCTTGTCGGCCGTGATCATGCGATCGATGCCCGGCGTCGAGTAGTCGAGGACGACGAGGTCGTGAAGCCAGTTCCCCTCCTTGCGGGCGAAGTAGATCTTCAAGTCCTTGAAGTCGTCGATGACGCGCCCCGGCTCCAGGAGGCTGATGCCCGTCTTGACGGACACGCGCGTCTTGAGCGTGCGCCGAATCTCATGGCCGCGCGGCACGACCTCGTTGTTGACCCAGAAGCTCAGCAGCGTGCAGAAAAGCCCAAAGAGGACGGGCCATTTCATCACGGCGAGAAGATTGATGCCACACGCGCGCATCGCCGCGATCTCGCTGTCGGCCGACAGGCGCGAGAAGACGAGAATCGCGCTCACGAGCAAGGCGAGCGGCATCGACCACTGAAGCGTCTCCGGAATCGAGACGGCGCAGAACTCGCCGACGAGCGACATCGGCACACCGTCCATGATGAACCCGACGATCTGGACGAGAAGCCCGATCGTCAGCACGAACGAGAGGACGAGGAACGCCAGCGCGAAACTCGACAGGAACGAGCCGAAGACGTAGCGCTCAATCGTTTTCATCGACAGCACACGGACGGGACTTACGCAATACGCAGCACGAAATAGTTCCGCTTGCCGGCGCGCAGGACGGCCACGCCGTCCTTCACGTCGTCCGCCGCGAAAAGACGCTTCTCGTCGACCTTCGCGTCGTTGAGCGACAGGCCGCCCTGCTGGGCCATCCGCCGCGCCTCGCCGTTCGACTTGAACATCCCGGCCGCCGCCGCGACGGCGAAGACCGCCTTGCCGACGCAGTCCGCGAGCGCAACCGTCGCGCTCGGCACGTTCTCGGCCTTCGCGACGTCCGCCGCCGTCTTCTTCGCGTACAGGGCCTCGGTCGCCGCCTGCGCCTTGCGAAGCCCCTCCTCGCCATGGACGAGGCGCGTGATCTCCTCGGCAAGCGCCTTCTGCGGAATGCGCGCCTCGGGGTTCGCCTTCATCTCGGCCTCCAGCGCGGCGATCTCGTCCAGCGAACGCAGGGAGAAGACCTTCAAGTAGCGGATCACGTCCGCATCCGGCGTCCGCAGGAAGTACTGGTACCAGTCGAAGACGGACGTCATCTCGCCATCGAGGAAGAGCGCGTTGCCCTCCGACTTGCCGAACTTCTTGCCCGTCGAGTCGAGGAGCAGCGGGAACGTGAGGCCGTAGGCCGTCTTGCCGCGCATCCGCCGCACGAGATCCGTCCCCGCCGTGATGTTGCCCCACTGGTCGGCCCCGCCGACCTCCATCTGGCAGCCGTAGGCGTCAAAGAGATGCAGGAAGTCGTTGCCCTGGAGGATCTGGTAGGAGAACTCGGTGAACGTGAGCGCGCCCTCGCGCGCCTCCAGGCGCTTCTTCACGGACTCCTTCGCGAGCATCTGCGGCACGCGGAAGTTGATCGCGATGTCGCGCAGGAACGCAATCGCGCTCGTGTCCTTGTACCAGTCGTAGTTGTCGACCATCACCGCCGCGTTCGGCCCGTCGAAGTCGAGGATGCGCGCCAGGTTCTCGCGGATGCCCGCCTTGTTCACGGCGACCTGCTCGACCGTCTGCATGTTGCGCTCGGCCGACTTGCCCGACGGATCGCCAATGAGGCCCGTCGCGCCGCCGACGAGCGCAATCACCTTGTGGCCCGCCTGCTGGAAACGCTTGAGGACGATGATGGAGACGAGGTTGCCGGCCTGGAGCGAACGCGCCGAGGGGTCGAACCCGCAGTAGACCGTCATCGGCTTCTCCAGCGCCTTCTCGATTTCGGGATCCGTCAGCGCCTCGACGAGTCCACGAGCCTTCAGCTCTTCAATCAGTTTCATGTGCACATTATACCAAATTGCGGAAACGCCTACTTCCCCACGTTCAGCACGCGGAAGCCGATCGCCTTGAGCCGCGCCGCGTCCAGGCAGTTCCGCGTGTCGTACACGAGCGCCGGCTTGCGCATCGACGCATAGATCCGCGCCCAGTCGAGCGTCGGGTAGAGTTTCCAGTCCGTCAGGAGCAGGACGGCGTCCGCCTCGGCGGCGGCACGGTAGGGGTCGTCCTCGTAGACGACGTCCGGGCAGTCCGCCAGGTCGCGCCGCGCGTTCCCGAGGGCCTTCGGGTCCGTCACGACGAGCCGCACGTGCTCGTCCAGCAGGAGACGCGCGATCCGTGCGGCCGGCGTCTCGCGCGTGTCGCCCGTGTCGGCCTTGAACGCGAAGCCGAAGAGCGCGATCCGCTTGTTGGCGAGCGTGTTGAACAGTTCCCGGAACAGCCGCGAGACGATCCGCTCCTGCTGGTGGTCGTTCATGCGCACGACGCCCATCCAGTATTCCGCCGCCGTGTGGAGCCCGAAGGACTCGCAGAGGTAGACGAGGTTCAAGACGTCCTTCTTGAAGCAGCTGCCGCCGAAGCCCGGCCCGGCCTTGAGGAACTTCGGGCCGATGCGGCGGTCGGCGCCGATGACGCGCGCGACTTCGTCCACGTCCGCCCCCGTCGCCTCGCACAGGCCCGCGAGGGCGTTGATCGAGCTGACGCGCTGGGCCAGGAACGCATTCGCCGCCAGCTTCGTCAGCTCGGCCGACCAGACGTTCGTCGTCAGGATGCGTTCGCGCGGCACCCAGCCGCCGCTGCCATCGGACTCCGCGCCGAGGGCGCCACGGTAGACGCGGACGAGTTCCGCCACGGCCGCCTCCCCGTCGGGCGTCTTCGGCCCGCCGATCAGGACGCGGTCCGGCGTCAGGAGGTCGGCGATGGCCGTGCCCTCGGCCAGGAATTCGGGATTCGAGAGCACGGTGAAACGGAACTGCTCGTGCGTGCTGAGAATCGCCTCCATGGCCGCCGCCGTCCGGACGGGCAGCGTCGACTTCTCGACGACGATCTTGTCGCCGTTCGCCCACTTCGCGATGTTGCGCGCCGTCGCCTCCCAGTACTGGAGGTCGCTCGCGCGCCCCGCGCCACGGCCGAACATCTTCGTCGGCGTGTTGACCCCCACGAAGATGATGTCGTTCTCCTGGACGGCGCGCTCGATGTCCGTCGAGAAAAACAGGTTGCGGCCGCGCACCTCGCGCACGACGTCCACAAGGCCCGGCTCGTAGATCGGCAAGGCGAAGCCAGGCGAGTTCCACGCCGCGATCCGCGCCGCGTCAATGTCGACGACCGTCACCCGCCGACCGGGATTCATCTTGGCGATGACCGCCATCGTCGGGCCGCCGATGTAGCCGGCGCCGATGCAGACAATATTTCCATTCATAGCCAACCGCTCCGCCTGTCTTCTCGTTTCGTCATGACACGTGACATTATACACCAAACGCGCCCTCAGTGCCGCCAGGTCGTGTGCAGACCCGACGACGAACCGCCGGACGAACGCCCGCCGTCACCGTAGCCCCTGCGCGTGCCATACCCGCCGCCGAAACCGCCGCGTGCACCGTAGCCGCGCGCGCCATACCCGCCGCCGGAACCGCCGCGATTCCCGTAGCCGCTCCCGCTGCCGTAGGCGGGCGGGAAACCCGCGACGCGCTTCACGGTCACGAGCTGCGGCGGAATCTCCCGCAGGAAGACGGACGCCTCGACAGGGAACATGCCGCCGTCCGGCGTCTTGCGCATCTGCGGCGAAAAGAGGTAGAGCAGATCCTTCGCCCGCGTGACGACGACGTAGAAGAGACGCCGCTCCTCGTCCATCCGCCCTTCCTCGACGGCCTTGCCCGACGGGAAAAGGCCCTCGGAGAGCCACGGCACGAAGACGACCGGCCATTCCATGCCCTTCGCCTGGTGAATCGTCGAGAGCGTCAGCAAGTCCTGCGTCGGGTCGTTCTTGCGGACGTCGAGGTTCGTCATGAGCGCGACATCCGAGAGAAACGCCTCCAGCCCGCCCTCGTTTCCGGCGATCTGAGCGGCCAGTTCCTTGAGGTCGGCGAGGCGATCCTCGGCCTCCGCCTCCTCCCACGCCTTGCGCAGGTAGTCCTCGTAGAAGAGGTCGCAGAAGTCCTCGATCAGCTCGCCGATCTCGTCCGCCTCCAGATGGTCGTAGGCGCACTCGAAGCACTTCGCGAGCGGCGGCCAGAGCGGACGCGCCTTCGCGCCCAGCAGCTTTCCGAGCGCGTCGCGGCACTCCTTCGAGCGTCCGTCGAAGCTTCGACCCAGCCTCTCCCAATACGTCTTCGCGCTCTTCTCGCCGACGCCCGGCAGCAGCTCGACGAAGCGCAGGAACGACAGCTCGTCCGTCGGATTCACGACAAGCCGCAGATAGGCGAGCACGTCCTTGACGTGAATCTGCTCGAAGACGCCGACGCCCGACGTGATGCGGAACGGCACCTTCATCCGCGCGAGCGTGAGCTGCACGTCGATGGACTGGAAGTGGCTGCGGTAGAGGACGGCCATGTCGCCGTAGCGGTAGCCGAGCGCGCGCGCCTCGGAGACGAGCTTGTAGATCTCGTTCGCCATCGTCTTCGCGTCGTACACGCGGTAGACGACGGGCTTCTCGCCGCGTCCGCCGCGATACGGCCGCAAGGTCTTCTCGAACTGCTGCGGCGCGTCCTTCATGACGACGTTCGCGACGTCGAGGACTTCGGGAACCGAGCGGTAGTTGCGCTCGAGCTTGATCGTGCGACAGCCCGTCCAGCGGCGCGGGAACTCCATGATGTTCTCGATCTGCGCGCCGCGCCACGTGTAGATGCACTGGAAGTCGTCGCCGACGGCGAGGATGTTGCGGTGCTTCGCCGCGAGGATGTCGGTGAACTCGGCCTGAAGGCCGTTCGTGTCCTGGTACTCGTCAACGAGCACGTAGAGGAAGTGCTCCTGCAGCATCTCTCGGACGCCGGCCGTCCGCTCGCTCGTGAGGAGCTTCAGCCCGTTCACGAGCAGGTCGTCGAAGTCCATCGCGCCCAGCTCGCGCTTGCGCGCCTCGTACTTCTCCGCGATCACGGCGATCTTGTCGGGATCGACCCCCGCCGCCTTCGTGAGCCAGCGACGGGCGATGTCCGCGACGGGCCGCCGCTCGTTCGCCGCCTCGGAGATCATCTTCGCGACGGAATCCTTCTTCACGAAGTCCTTCGGATCCGGCACCGACGCCTTGATGAGGTCGCCGAGGATCTTCTTCTGGTCGTCCTCGTCGAGGATCTGGAAGCCGGGCGCATAGCCCAGCCCCGACCCGTAGCGGCGCAGGAGGCGCGCACAGATCGAATGGAACGTGCCGGACCAGATGGACGCGACGGCGTCGCCGACAAGTTTCTCCGCCCGCTCGCGCATCTCGCGCGCGGCGCGGTTCGTGAAGGTCAGGAGGAGAATGCGGTCGGGCGTGACGCCCTTCTCGACCAGATAGGCGACACGGTGGACGAGCGTACGGGTCTTGCCGGTCCCGGCGGCGGCGAGGACGAGGATCGGTCCGTCGCCGGCCGTCGCCGCCGCGCACTGCTCGGGGTTCAGGAGCTTGGAGAAATCAGTCATTCGGCATATTATACCAAAACCCCCGATGCGCCGAGCCGGACGCGCCTAGACGCCCCAGATGCGCCGCTGCTCGCGCGCCTGGGCCTTGAGCATCGAAAAGCCGTTCGCGACGCGGCAGCCAGCCGCCGCCGCACGCGCCATCAGCGGCGTCACCTCCGGCACGTAGCCGAGGTCATAGACGAGTTCGCGCCCCGTGAAGACGTAGTCCGGAACCGGATCGACCGGCGTCGCGTTGACGAAGAGGTCAAAGCCCGCGCGCGGCGTCCGGCGGTGGAAGACCTCGAAGCGGACGCCCAACGCCTTCAGCGCGGCCTTCACCGCCTGCGCCGCGCCGCCATCGCCGAGGACGGCCGCCCGCTTTCCGCGCAGCTCGCCCGCAAACGCGACAAGGGCCTCCGAAAAGCCCGCGACGTCCGTGTTGTAGCCGACGTACTTCCCGTCCTCGAACGAGACGGTGTTCACCGCGCCGACCTTCTTCGCCAGCGGATCGATCCGGTCAAGGAGCGGCATGATCGTCTGCTTGTGCGGAATCGTGACGGCCAGTCCGCGCATCCCCATCGCCTTCATGAAGGACAACGCCTCGCGCGCCGTCCTCGACGGGAACGGCACCATCACCGCGTCCTCGTCCTCCGCCGCGAACGCGGCGTTGTGGAGCTCGGGCGAGCGCGTCTTCTTGAGCGGCCAGCCCGTCACGCCGAAGAGCGTCGCCGCGCGCGAGACCGAGCGGAACCGATACGTCCGCACCAGCTCCTCCGGCGAGATGTGGCCGATCGACTCCAGTCCGCCGACCGAGCAATACGTCCAGAGCGAGTGCGTCCGCCCCGCCAGGACGCGCGTCGCCAGTCCCTGCGCGCCCATCGCGAGCGTGACGTGCGGCACGTCCGTCAAGTCCCTCGTCTCGCGGAAGAGCCGCGCGACGTCCGCCATCGACTTCGGCTGGCAGGCGACCTTCGCGATCACGCCCGCCGGGCCGGAAAGCGCACGGCACTTCCGGTCGATGTGCCGCACAGGCCCCGTGAAGTCGTGGACGGGGTTGATGCGCCGCCCGTCCGAGAGGACGGTGTGGTCGATGTCCTTCGTGAAGATGACCGGCAGACCCGGCGGCAGACGCTTCGGGAAGTCCTTCGCCTTCCTGCGTTCGGACGGCTTGAGGAGGTCGATGCGCAGCTCGACCATGTCGGTGAAGTCGCGCTGCGACTCGTACTGCGCCAGATCCTCTTCCAGCGTCGCGCCCGTGAGCGTCAGGCAGATGCGCGGACGCGCCGCCTCGTCCGCCAGAATCGCGTCCGCCAGCGCAAACGCGGCGACGGCCTCGACGACCGGCACGGCGCGGCGGACGATGCACGGATCGTGGCGGCCCTTCATCGCGAGCGTCGCGGGCCGGCGCGTCACGAGGTCGACCGACTCCTGCGCCGTGTAGACCGTCGGCGTCGGACGCAACGCGACATGGAACGTGACGGGCATGCCGCTCGTCCGTCCGCCGAGAATGCCGCCCTGCCGGTTCGTCGCCGTCTGCACGACGCCGCCCTTTCCGACCACAAACGCATCGTTGAATTCGCTGCCAAACATCTCCGGGGCCTGAAGACCGTCGCCGAAGCTCACCGCCTTCACGCCGGGAATCGCGAAGAGCGCGGCGGACAAAGCGGACTCAAGCCCGTCCGCCAGCGCGCCGCCCAGCCCGGCCGGCATCCCCGTCGCCGTGCAGACGACCCAGCCGCCGACGGAGTCGCCCGCGTCGCGCGCCGCCTCGATCGCGCGCACCTGCCGCCGCGCGTCCGTCTCGCCGTGGATCGACTCGACCGCCGCCTCGACCGTGACGCCACGCGCCGCGAGCAGCTGCCTGCACAGGCCGCCCGCCGCGCACAGAGCCGCCGTAAGACGCCCGGAATTCTTTCCGCCGCCCGTCGGGATGACGCCCATCTCGACCCACTGGCCGAAGTCGGCGTGGCCGGGACGCGGCACCGTGCGGCCCGCGCCGTAGTCCGCCGGACGCGCGTTCGTGTTCCGAATCTCGCCGCGAATCGTCCCGCCCGTCGTCACGCCGCGCACGACGCCCGCCGTGAACGTCACCTCGTCCGCCTCGCGCCGCTGCGTCGAGAGCCGGTCGCGTCCGGGCGCGCGCCGCTCCATGAACGCGGCAAGCGCCGCCGCATCGACCGCAAACCCCTTCGGGAAGCCGTCCAGCACAAAGCGGATCGCCCGCGCGTGCGACGCCCCGCGCACCTCAAGCTTCAACAACTTTCCGAACATCATCCGTTCCTTTCACTTCGACGCGGACGGCTCGACCGCGCGCCGCGCGCAAACAAGGACGTCGCCCGCCGCCGCGTCGCTGACGTCCACTGACGCGAGACGAAGACGCGCGGCCTGCGCCATCGGACGATGTCCAATGACGCACGGCGCCAAGACGGTTCGCCACTCGTCCACCAGCCCCGCCTCGGCCAGCGCCGTCGCGAGCTTCAGCCCGCCCTCGCAGAGGACATGAAGGAAGCCCCGCGCGCCCAGCGCGCGAATGGCCTCCGCCGCATCCCGGAAGACAAGCGTCTCGTTCTGTCCGTCCGCAAAGACCTGCGCCGTGCGCGGCAGGCGCCCCGACTTCGAGACGACGACGCGCACAAGGTCGTCATTCCGCTTCTGGTGGCAGAGGAGCGAGGGATTGTCCTGCCGCACCGTCTCGGCCCCGACCAGAATCGCATCGACCTCGGCCCGCAGACGCCCCGTGCACGCACGCGACGTCGCCGACGAAATCCAGCGGGCCTGCCCCCAGTCGTCGCAGATACGCCCGTCCAGGGACATCGCGAGCTTGACCGTCACGTAGGGCAGCCCGGTCGTCACGTGCTTCGCGAACGGCGCGACCAGGTCGCGCGCCGCCGCGAGAACCTGCGCGTCACCGCGAAAGCGCGTGCAGCGAATGCCCCGCGCCGTGAGCACGCGCGCGGCACGTCCGCGATTGACCGGATTCGGATCTCCCATGGCGTAGACGACGCGCGGAATGCCGGCGGCCGCGATTGCTTCCGTGCAGGCCCCTACGCGCCCCGGACGGGAACACGGCTCCAACGTGACGTAGAGCGTCGCCTCGGCCAAAACGGCCTCGGCCCGCGCGCCCAGCCGCCGCCGCGCGCATTTGATCGCGGCGACTTCGGCATGGTCTGTCCCGGCTCGGCGATGGTAGCCCTCGCCGACGATCGCGCCCCCTGCGACGACGACCGCGCCGACGGGCGGATTCGGCCGCGTATGCCCGCAGCCCCGCCGCGCAAGCGCAAGCGCCCGCGACATGAACTCACTGGATGGACTTGGCATACCGGTCGAGGACGCCGTTGACAATCGTGCGCGTCTTCGCGGCGGAGAACCAGTTCGCAAGATCGACGGCCTCGTTGATGACGACGGCCTTGGGAACGTCCGTGTTCTTCATCTCCCAGACGCCCAGGCGCAAGACCGCGCGCTCGACCGTGCCGAGGCGATAGAGATCCCAACCGACGAGGAAGGAGGAGATAAGGGCGTCAATCTCCTTGAGCGCCCCCAAGACGCCGGCGACACGCTCTTCGGCAAACGCCTTCAGCTTGCCG
Source organism: uncultured Lentisphaeraceae bacterium (assembly GCA_964420685.1). Taxonomy (GTDB): domain Bacteria; phylum Verrucomicrobiota; class Kiritimatiellia; order RFP12; family UBA1067; genus UBA1067. The sequence goes on from CAYQUI010000014.1 coordinate 19,920, forward strand.
CGCGCGGGCTGCGGGCCGCCGTCCTCCTCATCCAGGTCGAGGATCTGCTCCCAGTATTCGGCCATGAACGCCCCCACGTCAAGGGGAGGGTTCAAGTCCGCCGCCGTCAACATCTGAATCGCCCACTCGCGGGCCTGTCTGCGTGTCGCCATCATGTCAAAGAACCTTTCGCCGAATATTATACCAAAACCGCCCGATGCGCGGACGCGCGTCAGTCCCGCCGCCGCGTGAACCGCTCGCGCAGACGCTGGAAGACGGCATAGAGCGCCGGCACGAAGATGATGCCGACGAACGTCGCGAGCAGCATGCCCGACATCGTGCAGATGCCGATCGCCTTCATCGCGCCCGACCCCGCGCCCGACGCGAACGCGAGCGGCAGGACGCCGATGATGAAGCTCCAGGCCGTCATCTGCACGGCGCGGAAGCGGAGGTTCGCGCCATTGTAGGCCGACGTGAGAACCGAGAGCCCGCGCGCGCGCTCCTGCTTCGAGAACTCGACCATCAGAATCGCGTTCTTCGCCGCAAGGCCGATCAGCATGACGCAGCCGAGCTGGGCGTAGACCGAGAGGTCGGTCTTCGTGAGCCAGAGGCCCGCGAACGCGCCGACGAGCGCGAAGAGGACGGAGAGCATCACGGAAATCGGAATCGTCCAGCTCTCGTACTGCGCGACGAGGAAGAGATAGGCGAAGACGAGCGCGAACGTCATCAGGACCGCCAGGCGTCCCTCGTTCTCCTTCTCCTGCGACTGCACGGGACCCCACTCGACGTCAAACCCCTTCGGCTTCGGCGTCGTCTCGATGAGGCGCATCAGGGCCGACGAGGAGACACCGGGCGCGGGCGTGACGTCGCACCACGCCGCGAGCATCTTGTTGTAGCTCATCGTCTCGCGCGTGCCGCCGACGTACTCGATCAGCCCGAGCGAGGCGAGCGGCACCGTCGAGCCGTCCGCCGTCGGAATGCGCACGGCCTCGATGTCGGAGACGCCGACGCGGAAGTCGGGGTCGTTCTGGAGCTTGACCTGATAGACGCCGCCCTTGATGTTGAAGTCGTTGACGTAGTACGAGGCGAGCTGGTTCTGCAGGGCCGCGAAGACCTTCTGCGGCGTCAGGCCGAGGATGTCGACCTTCTGGCGGTCGAGCTTGAGCTCGAGCTGGGGCGTCGAGCAGGTGAAGCCGTGCTTCGCCGCCCGGACGAGCGCGTTCGTCGACAGGGTCTGGACGAAGCTGTCCGCCGCCTCCAGGAGCTCCTCCGGTTCGCAGCCCTCGATCGAGCAGAAGTTGAAGCCAACGCCCGCGCTGCCGCCGAGGCCCTTGATCGCCGCCGGCTGCGTGAGCAGGTAGTCGACCTGCGGGAAGTCCGTCATGACCTCGCGGATGCGCGCCATCACCGTTTCGATCGACTTCTCCTCCGTCTTCCGGTCGTCCCAGTGCTCAAGGCGCGTGAAGATGATGAAGAGGTTCTCGCCCGAACCCCACATGCCGTTCGAGCCGCAGCGCTGCGTGCAGGAGGAGACGCCGGGAATCTGCCGAATGCGCTCGTAGATCGCGTCCTGCACGGCAATCGCGCGTTCGAGGGTCTGGCCCTCGCTGAGCCGCGCCTCCAGCGAGATGTAGCCGCGGTCTTCCTTCGGCAGGAAGGCCGTCGGCACCTTGCCGGAGATCAAGTAGAGCGCAGCCGCGAACGCCGCGAAGAGCAGGAGCGTGATGAAGGCGTGGCGGATGAAGAACAGGACGAAGCGAAGATAGCCGCGACGGAACTTCTCCAGCGTCCAGTTGAACGGCGCGAAGACGCGCGCGGGCGTCTCGCGCGGCGGCTTGAGCAGATAGGCGCAGAGGACGGGCGAGAGGACGAGCGCGACGACCGTCGAGAAGCAGAGCGCGACGCACATCGTCACGGCGAACTGCACGTACATCATGCCGACCATGCCCGAATAGAAGACGAGCGGCAGATAGCACGCGAGCGTGACGAGCGTCGTCGCGATGATCGCGCCCGTGATCTGCGACATCGACTTCTTCGCGGCCTCCTTCGCCGACAGCCCCTCGCGGAGCATGAGCGACTGGCAGTTCTCGACGACGACGATCGCGTCGTCGACGAGCGAGCCGATGACGAGGATCAGCCCGAACATCGTCAGCACGTTCAGCGTGTAGCCAAGCGGATAGAGCACCGCGAACGTCGCCAGGAGGGAAATCGGAATCGCGATCGCCGGGACGAACGTCGCACGCGCGTCCTGGAGGAAGAGGTAGGTGATCGCGACGACGAGCAGAAGCGCAATCACCAGCGTCGCGAACGTCTCCTTGAGGAAGACGAGCGTGAACGCCGTCGAGTCGTCCACCAGCACGGCCTCGACGCCCTTCGGCAGGCGCGAAATCCACTTGTCGACCTCCTTCTTCACGCGCTCGGCCGTCTCGACCGAGTTCGCGTCCGGCGCCTTGTACGCCTCAAAGTAGACGGTCGGCTGGTCGTTGAAGCGGCTGCGGATCGTGTAGCCCTTGCAGCCCAGCTCGACGCGCGCGACGTCCTTGACGAGCACCTGCGCGCCGGTCTGCGGGTTCGAGCGGATGACGATGTTCTCGAACTCCTCCTTCGTCTTGAGGCGGCCCTTCACGTTCAGCTTGAAGTTGAGGTAGCGGTTCGCGTACTCGCCGCCCACGGAGCCGGCCGCCGCCTGGACGTTCTGCGCGAGAATCGCGTCCTTGATCTCGTCGATGGAGATGTCGAGTCCCGCGAGGCGCACGGGGTCGAGCCAGATGCGCATCGCGTACGTGCGCCCGGACGTCTGCACCTGGCCGACGCCCTCGACGCGGGCGATCGCGTCGGCGACCTGCTTCTCGACGAAGTTCGAGAGCTCCATGATGTCCATCTCGCGGCCGTCCGTGACGAAACAGTACATGACCATGCGGTCTTCGGGCGACTTCTTGACGGTGATGCCGTTCTGCGTCACCTCCGTCGGCAGGCGCGTCTCGGCGCGCTTGACGGCGTTCTGCACGTTCATGAGCGCGACGTTCGAGGGCGTCCCCGGCCGGAAGACGCAGTAGCAGGTGTAGAGGCCCTTCGACGACTTCGACGACTTGTAGTACCAGATGTCCTCGACGCCGTTGATCTCGTCCTCCAGGATCTGCCCGACGGACGCGTCGAGGTCGGTCGCGCTCGCGCCCGTGTAGGTGCACGAGACGGTGATCGTCACGGGCACGATCTGCGGATATTCGGCGACGGGCATGCGGAAAAGGCAAATCGCCCCGCAAAGCGTAAGGGCGATCATGGTCGCCCACGCGAGTTTCGGACGGCGAATGAAGATTTCGGAAATGCTTTTCATCTGATGTCTCTTTCTCGTTCTGAAATCGGTGAATTATAGCATAAGATGCGCGGTCGTACCGCGCATCTCATAAAAACGCAAATGGTAATATCAGAGCCCCTCCTCGAAGCTCGTGGTCGTGTTGAACGCCCAAAGCGCGGCCTCAAGCGTCGAGACTGCCCTGCCGGAGTCGTTCACCTCTTCGCGCGTCCGATACGCAGAGACTTCCGTCGTGCGTGCGCCCGCGCCATGTGTTCGTCCAGCATCTTGGCGAAGCGATCCACCACCTGGCGCACCACGTTCGAGCTGTGCGTGAGGTCGCTGATCGCGTGCATGACCGCCGCCGGGGTGTTCTCCCCCTGCGCGAGGAGGTACGACGGCGCAAAGCGCGTCACTTGCTTCACTGTCAGATTACGAGGTGATTCTCCTGCGGTAGAGCTTCGCGGGGGCATGGGCACGGCCGCCAAGGTCTTCCCACTCGCCCTCGCAGACCTCGAGGAGCGGCTCCTTCGTCGCGGTCAGCTGACGCCGGAAGCTCGGAATGTTGGCGGCGCTGATGGAATTGCGCGTGAGGTACTGGTAGACGCCGATGTAGTTGGAGAGCGTGAACTTCTCCGGCAGGAAGAAGAGCACGAGTTTCCTCGTGTCGAACGAAAGCAGCCGCAGGAACGCCTGCGCGACGATCTCCGCATGGTCGAACGCGAGTGGATTGTCGCCGACCGACAGGACCGTGCCGCCGCCAAGATCCTCCTCGCGGTAGGTGCCGGTCAGACGGAACATCGGTTTTCCCCCGTCATAGACCGGCAGTTGGAACCGCCCGCGCTCTATGACGGGCGCCTTCACCGTCAGCCATTTGGCCTCGCGCGCGTCGTCGCCGCCCTTGACGTGGCAGCCCTGTCCGCGCCTATGGACGGATACGAACGCATTGGAGACGATCCACGCCCGCATGTCGCGGCCCGGCCTCGAGAACACGCCGACGGGAATGAGGTTGACGGCTTCAAGCGCCGTCTCCTCGCGGAGCTCGCGTCGCGCTCCCTCGTCCACGGTTTCCGTCGGACGAATGAATCCGCCGGGCAACGCCCAGCGTCCCTCGAACGGCCACTGTCCACGCTTGATGAACAGCATCTCTAGGGCGAACTCGGGGTTCTCCCGCCACTGGCCCTCGCCCAATTCGCCGTAGGCGGGACGCACGGCGACGATGTCTGCCGTCAGACTCGGCTTGGGATACTTGCCGAGCGTCTTGCGGTACGCCTCGACCTTCCTTGCGTCATCTGTCGTCGGTGCCGTCATGGTTGTGTCTTTCACGAAATTCCCCTTTTTGATTGACGGCGCGTAGTATATCGCAATCCGGGATACGAGTGGCATTTCACACGTCGAACCAGTTGTAGACACGGCTGCCGCAGACCTCCACGACCACCGCCTCGACCGGATGGTTCCAGCCCGGCCGCCGGAAGAGCGACTTGCCGAAGCGCGTTGGCCGCAGGAAGACGGGCGTCTTCACGTCCTCCAGGACGCGGATGTAGGCCGTGCTGTCCACGAAGTGGCACTCGCGCACGGCCTCCACCCAGTTCATGATGCCATAGGGTATCTTCCGCTTCATGCGCGCATTATACCATATCGCGCACACCTAAACCCGACGGAAAGACTGCATTACAGGTCGCCCTCCGTCAAAGAAATAGCCAGACAGCATCTGCGTGCGGCGGGACAGCGAGGCGAGGCGCAGGTCTGCAACTGTCGCGCGAATCGAGAACCACTCCTCCGGCGGCAGGGCTTCGGACGGAATCGGATGCGCGACGCCCAGCGAGTCAATGCGCTCTGCCTCGCGGAACGCCGGCGCAGCATCACCCGGCGTCCAGCCCAGCCGCACCGTCACGGCGCTGCCTCCGCGTTCCTTCAGAAGCCGCCGCGCAAGTTCCCGCGCCCGGAATGCGCCCGCCACGTCGACTTTGTGCGGATCCTTCCCGCAGATCGCCCCGCCGCCGATCGGAATCTCCGGCCCGTAGAAATCGACGGCAAGCTTCTTGCCCGAGAGGCCATTGTCCCCTTCCGGCCCACCGACGACGAAGTCGCCCGCGCCGTTCAGGACAAAGTCCTCCATCGGCAACTCCGCGATTCCTTCCAGTCCGCGCGCCGCCAGTTCCGACAGCGCCTCGCGTACGACCGGCAACACCCGCGCATGCTGCTCCGCCGCGAACACCCCCGCCCGATGCTGGAGGCTCAGCGTCAGTCGCCGCCATTGGCAATGTCCGTCCTTGTCATCGAGATGCACCAGCACCTTGAAGTCCGGGCCGAACGCATCGGACGCCGTCCGCCGCCACGCATCGATCTTCCGTCCGATGAAGTTAGCCACAAAATGCGCAGGCGGCAGATCATCCGTCTCCGGATGGTTGCAGGCGTAGCCCGTGACCACGTTCTGGTCATCGGAGATGTTGCGGACAGCACGCTCATCATACGAAAGCGGCTCCAAGCAGACGTTCTGCAGAATCTTTAGCTTCTTCGGCGCAGGAATCCAGATGCCGCCGTATCCGGCATCACGGTAGACCCGGCGGACAATCGCCTCCAGCTCGTCAGGCCGCACGGCGCATCGTTCATCCCCAAAGATCTGCCGTCCTGCGGCAATGCGTCCATCAATGAACACATGGTCGGTATGGACGGCGCACTCCACGCCGACAAGGGAATCCGCGTCCCGCCCGACGGCGAGATCGACGATGGATTCGACGATGGCATCCGCCAGACGGTCGGGATGTCCAGGAGAGACGTACTCGGCAATATGCGATTTCATCAGTAAAGTTTCACGAATTGGGTGGCAAGCGACGAGAGGTCAGATTCGGGACGGCACGCCGGATCGGCCCTGACGAGACCGACGAAGAGCCGCATCTTGGCGGCGCGGAACGCGGCGGCGAGCGAGGCGTCGGGACGCCCCGTGTCGCCATCCGTCACGACCACCACAACGCGCGGACGCTTTTGCGCCGGCAAGTCGAGGACGTGACGCAACACGCAGTTGATGTCCGTTCCGCCCGTCGAGACGAACGCCCGGGCGGCGAGGTCGCGGGCGGACGCCGGATGGACGACGGTCGAGAACACGTGGATCGTGCAGCGTCCGCTCCAGCAGTACGGCAGGAGCGCCTGCGCCACGGACGGCACCTCGTCCGCAACCGACCCCGAGACGTCGAAGTAGACGAACGCCTTCCGCGTGTCGCGGCAGGATGGACGCCGCACCCGCGTGGTCGCTCGATAGACGAGCGCGACACCGAGCACGGCTTCCCGCGCCGCGTGCGAGCGGTCACGCCAGTCCGGCAGGAACGTGGCCGTCTCGCACGGCCGCTCGCGCATGGCGCGACCGCGTACCTCGTGCGGCCCCGGCACCGCCGCATGGCGCATGAGCCGCCGGATGCCGCGCGTGAGCGCAGGGCGAGAATCGGCCTTCGCGTCGAAGTTCCGCTCCCGTTCGGAGGAGCCAAGGTCACGGCCGGCGAGCGGACGGTCGGGGCTGGGCCACTTGGAAATGACCTCATGAATCAGGTCCTTCATCTCGGCGGACATCTCCCCCTCCTCTTCGCCATGCGAACCGAGCAGGACGGGCCGACCGTCCTCGGCGGCACACCCGTTCCCCGGCAACAGCAGATTGACCGCCTGGGCGCACCCGCTTTTGAGAAGAGCCTCGTACACGTCATGGTACGTACCGGTGTCGGTGCCTCCATAGAGAAGGTTCAGCGCATCCTCGGCCTCGGGCGGCGTACCCTTGCCCTTGGGGCGCAGCAGCGCAAACGGCATCTTGTCCGACGGATAGTAGTCCGTGAAGAACGACGTAAACGCCGAATCGGGGAAGAGCGAGCAGAGAAGCGCGTTGATGACGGCGTCGAAGACGAGATTGCGCACCTCCGTCGCGCGCGGGAAGAGCCGCGTATGACCGAGTATCACGTGGTACAGTTCGTGCATCACAAGCATGAAGAGGTGCTCGTCAGTCGTACAATGCGCCTCGATGAACTCCTTGTTGAGCAAGAGCTCCGGCGACTCCCCGCACGTCACGCAGGCGGTCTCGGTCTTGTCCGAGAAGTGAACGCGGAAGAGCGACAGAAATGTCATCACCTCGAACGAGCGGGGCGGGATCACGTCGAGAATTCGGGCAACAATCCTTTCTTCGTCGGTCATGACGGCTCCTCCACTGAAGGCAAAAAATCCTCTGCTCGACGACACCCCGCCTCCTGGAATAGCGGTAAGTCTTCTTCCGGAAAGTACCTTTCCGGAAAGCTGTACACAGTCGTCCCTGCAAGTCCCTCTCCCAAGGCGATTCGTCGGCGCGGCACGTACACGCCGCCCGAAACCCGGCCGAGAATGGCCACGACCAGGATCGGATCAGCGCAAAACAAGTGGCGATCCTGCGTCAAGCCACGACATCCAACCATGTAGCCAGAGGGCCTCGGAACGGACGCCAGGGCTTCGCGATGCCGGACAAGGAAGTCGTCCAGCCAATCCTGCGGCGACGGGAAATCCTTCGGCGACCCAAACGGCGGTTTGAAGCTGACAGCGTGGATGCTGAAAATCACTGACCTTCCAACTGGTCGGACGACCTGCCGCACCCGTGTGTGCGGCGGGACGGACATGTTGCAGTAGGCATTCGTCATAGGCCAAACTCCTTCCAAAGGATCTCGAATTCCGCAGATGCCGCCCTGATGTCGCGTTGGCCGGCAAAACCATCCGGGAGGTAGGAATTGAGGAGATTGGAATGGTATTGCGCAAATTCGGATTCCGCGCCGAAGCGCTGGTTGACGTCCGCAATGTGCGCGCCGACGACACGGGCGAGTTTGGCGCCGGCAGTGGACACCATGAAGTTCAAATCTGATGCGTCGAGCGCGGCGCGTATTTCCTTCGCCAGCAACTCGATGGTGGTGGCCGGAACGTCCGAGCGATCCCGAATGGCGAAGTAGGTGGCAAGGGCAAGTCCACGCCGGAGGTGCGGCTTCGCGGATGCCACGCCTTCGCCAATGACGACGGCAACGCGGTCAGGCGGAACGGCGAGCTTCTTCGCGACCAGCGTCCTGAGGCGAAGGACGGGATCGCTGATCTGCATCAGCTGCACGAGCGGGTCGGACGCATCGAGCGCCGCAAGTTCCCACGCCGTCTTGCAGATGGCCGTCAGTTCAGCCATGTTCAGCCGCCGCCGCGTGCGGTCGGGAAGCGTGTTGAGAAGCGCAAGGCGGGCCGACTCGTACAGACCCGGCTCGGCCCCTCCCGCCGCACGGGCGAGAACCTGACGGGACGCATGGACGGCGATGACGCTGCGGAGGAGCATCGTCGCCCGGCGCGCAGAGACGTCATAATGCGCCGCATGCAGTTTCGCGACGAGCGTGATGACGTAGGGCGTCAGCCGAGCTGCCAGATCCGGGAGCAGAGCCTCATACCGTGCGCGGGCCTCGGCGATGAGATTTCGGATGTCCACGGGGAATTCGTGCCGCCCGGCGAACTGATCGACGAGGATCTTCCCCTGGTCGGCGGACGACAGGTCGTCCCACTCCGGCACGGACACGATGTAGGGGAATCGGTCGGCGAGCGCGGCGTCAAGCGGCTCCGAGCCGATATAGTCGGCATTGCCATCGTCCAGCTCCTCCGCCGAGGGGGGCGGGTTCATCGCAGCCCAGCGGTAGACGAGTCGCGTGAGCGGACGCCCCTGCACGCGCCGGTCATAGATGATCGGGAAAAGCTTGTTCTGGAGCTCGGGTCGCGTGCGACTGATCTCGTCGACGAATACGACCTCGGCATCCCAGATGCTCTCCGGCGACGAGAGGTATTCGAGTTTCGTGCGCGTCGCATCCGGAAGCGGCACACCCACAAGGTCGTCGTAGTTGATAAGGCTCGCGTTGTACGCGCGGAACGTCCGACCAAGGCTTTCGGCAAGCCGTTCCAGCACGAAGCTCTTGGCGCAGCCGTGCGCGCCCACGAGAAGAAGCGGCTCCTCGGAAAGCAGCGCGGCCAGCAAGACCGGTTCGGCCTTCTTCCATCCGTAGAGCCCCAGCGGCTCGGTGATCAGCGACTTCATGGGATCCTTTCCTGTCTCGCCAAGATTCACAGGAGGGGACCCTTCCCCCGCAAACGAACGGTCGCGCATCCCCGTTCAAGACGCGCGACCTCACCGGAACATGTTTCCCCTTCGGGCACATCGCCTCTCGGCTACCACCGTGGTGTTCCACTCGGTTGGTGCGGCCCGCGCATGGCGCAAGCCGTCTCCTGATGTCTTGACGGTGCAGAGTATATCATATTGCCGTTCTAGCCGCAAGGGGCTGGCCGTAAATAATGCTCCGCCTTCTCCTTTTCTTCGTCGATTACAGATATTTCTTCATGGTATTGACCGCCACGCCCAATGCCTTTGCAGCATCTTTCAGGGTTTTATACCGTCCCATGACAGTCCGCACATGAAGCCGCGTCATCTCGCGGCGGTATTCGGATCTGCACCGTGCACAGACGCTGAAAAAGATCAAGGCGAAAGGTCTTTTCCTTCACCTTCTTCGCAAGATCATTATTCGTCGCGGTAATGAGCCGGACGTCGGCATCAACATCTTCAGTGCCTCCAAGGCGCTGATACTTGTTCTCCTGAAGAACACGGAGCAGGAGCGCCTGCGCCTCCAGCGGCAGTTCGCCGATCTCGTCCAGAAACAGCGTCCCGCCCTTGGCCGCATTAAAGATGCCTTCGGTACGCCTATCCGCACCAGTGAACGCGCCCTTCTCGTAGCCAAACAGATGCGCTTCGAGCAAATCGGGCGTGACGCTCGCACAATTGAACGCCTGAAACTTTTCGCCCTTGCGCGAACCGCGGCTGTGTATCTGCTGCGCGACAGTCTCCTTGCCGGTTCCGCTGCCGCCAAGGATCATGACGCGAACTCGGTCATGCTTGGCCACGAGCGCGATCTCTCCCCGAATACGTTCGATCGCCTTCGAGCAACCGAGCAACTCGCGGTAGCCGTACTTACGGAAATCGGCAACCGCAGCCACCAACCTCCTTCGCTCCAGCCATCGCCTTCGCGACATCAACATCCTGAGGCATTTCGGCCTCGTGGCTATTGCTGCCGGAAATCTGCTCACGCAACTAAGCCAGCTTTCCAGCCCAGCGGTTCTTTTCTTTCATCCCACGGCTCAATGTAACACTTTTAATAACATCATCACTCATCTTTGCACCTCCTAATTCAATCTCACTTATGCAAACTCTGTGCCAAGCCGAGAACAGCCCCGTTTCCGCCCCGGCAACATCAGAAACTGACATCCGCGCATCAGATTCTGACTTACGCCTTCTTCTTTTTCGCTGTCCGCAACGAGACGACGAAGGTTCGCGCCGCCAGTCCGTGAAGTGCCGCCCCGCGTCCCGCCTTATGGCATGCCATTCTCCTGCCTGTTGCATCGAACTTTCGTGTGCGTGTCTGTCTAGTCGATCCCCATGGCCTTCCACCCTTTTTTGCTGACCCGCTAGATAGTGCCATTTGCGGCGACACGTTCCTCAAT
>CAYQUI010000015.1:0-29267 GCA_964420685.1 uncultured Lentisphaeraceae bacterium
CGGCGACGACACTCGAAGCCCTCCTGCGCTTCACGGGGCGCGAGACGTTTGCGTCTCGGACTGACTGAGCATTCGCGTCAGACCAACGCGAGAAAGAGAGCGAGCTGCGCACAGGCGACGGCATCATAAAGGCCGTCATGCCATGTGCGCCCCTCCAACTGCGGTACACAGCCGAACATCGCGCAGAGGTCGCCGAGCGCGTAAGAGGGCAGACGTGGATAACGCGCTTTCGCGAGTTTCAGCGTATCGACCCACGGCCCCCACTTCGTCAATGGCGCCGTTCGCGTCAGAATCGTCCGCTCGCAGGCGATGTTGTGCGCCACCAGACGCCGGCCCTCCAACAGGGGAAACCAGACCTCGAAGGAACTCTGAAGCGTTCCGAGCGCATCTCGCTCATGCGCCCGTGCGGGCGCACCCTCGACGTCGAAGAAAAACTCGCGCGTCTCGACGATGACGCCATCCCGAACTGTCGCAAGGCCCAACTGCCACGGCTCGTTCGCGTTTCCGCCCTCGAAGCCCGTCGTCTCGAAGTCAATCGCAACGAAATCCATTGTCCCGCGCGTCCGTTCAGAGCCGCTGAAGGACGCTGCGAATCGAACGTTCGCGCGCCTCGACCGACTCGCACAGGCGGAACTGAACACGCGCACGGTTCAAGTTCTGTTCGGGCGTCTTCGTCTTGAAATAGACATTCCCGTTCAGGTAGTCCTGGAAGAAGCGAAGCCCCAACTCAAACGGCAGAAGGCGAATCGAGTCGTAGAGATACGCGCGATCGGCATCCGTCAGAAACGCGCCCGCCTCGCGCATATAGCCCTTGCAGAACGCCGTGCACAGGTCTTCGTCAAAGACGACTTTCGTGAGATTCGTCTCCTCCTCTCCCGCCGGATTGCAGATTGAACGAAGGGCATCGCCGAAGTCCATGTGAATCAGTCCGGGGCTCACCGTGTCGAGGTCGATCATTGCCGTCCCCTTCCCCGTCACGTCGTCAATCATGATGTTGTTCACCTTCGGATCGCCGTGGAACATGCGCTTCCGCAGTTCGCCCTTCTCCAGTGCATTCTCCAGGCAGAGCGCGAGATCGCGCCGCTCCTCGATGAACTTCGCGAGCCGTTTCGCCTCCATCGAACTTTTCAGGAGTTCCTGCGCGGCCGCCGTCTCAAGCGTCTTGTCATAGGCGCGAAGATAGCCAGACGTGACGTGAAAGCCCGGCAAGGGATCGGAAATTGCCGTCGGATCCATGTCGGAGACGAGGTAATGGAAATGCCCGAGCGTGGCACCGCACTCCATCGCGTGTTCGGGTCCTTGCGCGACGTCAAAGGCATGGGCGGACATGATGCGCGTGATGACGCGCCAGACCTCGCCCTTCTCGTCGATGACATAGTCCCGCGCATCCTTCGCCTTGACGATGCGCGGCATCTGCCAGACGCGGTCGTCATTCCCCTTCGCGGCATCGTCCTCAAGCTTCTCGTGGCAATGCTTGGTGATCGCGTGCATATTCGCCATGATCACCTCTGGGCGCGGAAAGACATTGCGGTTTACGCGCTGCAGAATGACCTGCGTCTCGGTAAACGTGTTGCGGTAGATCGCGAGGAACGTGTCGTTGATGTTTCCGTTCCCGAAGGGCTGCAAGGCAACGAGGCGCCCCTTGATGCTGAACTTGTTGATGAGGATCGAGAGTTCCATACGTGAACTGTCCTTTCGGTCTTCGTTGTTTTCAGTCAGTCAACCTTGAACGCGCCCTGCGGCGCGTGCGGCCAACGCCTGCGCAACGGGCCCAAAACTGCGTCGATGCTCGGGACACGGCCCCAGGCGGTTGAGCGCGTCAACGTGCGCGGGCGTCGGGTAGCCCTTGTGCCGCGCGAATCCGTAGCCGGGGTAGAGCCGATCGAGCCGAAGGCAGTCCGCATCACGCGCCGTCTTCGCAAGAATCGACGCCGCCGCAATGAGGAGAGACTTCGCGTCCCCCTTGACGACATTCATCGAGCGCGGAAGCGACGCGACGGGCAGTCCATCCACGAGAATCGAGACCACCGCCGCATCAAGGCTGTCCGCGCCCAACTGCGCGGCGACCTGCTCCGCCGCACGGCGCATCGCGAGATGCGTCGCGCGCAGGATGTTGAGCCGGCCAATCTCCTCCGCGCTCGCCGAGGAAATCGCCCAGACGCAGTCCGGCGTTGCCTTGATCGCCGCCGCGAGCGCGTCGCGCCGACGGGGGGTCAGCTTCTTCGAGTCGGTGACGGCCCTCCAGGCGCCCGACAGAAGTTCCCTCGCCCGGACGAGCGGCACGGAAACGGCGGCGGCATAGACGCCGCCCGCCAGAGGGCCGCGCCCCGCCTCGTCGATCCCCATTACGGGATCGCCCGCCGCCGTCTCGAAGTCGAGGGAGACCGCCATCGCCCGACCCTACTTGAGCATCAGCCCCGCCAGCAGCTTCGCAAACCGCGCACCGTCCGTGACGGGCGAACCCTCGGCGATCAGCGCCGAATCGTAGAGAAGCGTGACGGCGTCCTTGAGCGCATCGCCTTCCAGCCCCTTCACCTTCGCGATGAGCGGATGGTTCGGATTCACCTCCAGAATGCGCTTGTCGTCCGGCACCTCGTTCTTCATCGCGCGCATCATGCGCACCATCGACGGCGGCAACGCATGTTCCTGCGCGACAAGGCAGCACGGCGAATCGGTGAGGCGCGTCGAGACGCGCACGTCCGAGACGGTGGCCGAAAGTTCCTTCTTGACGGCTTCAAGGAACGGCTTCAGGTCGGCGGCGGACTTCTCATTCGCCTCCTTCTCGGCCTTCTGCTCCTCCTCGCTGCCAAAGGCGACGTCTCCCTTGGCGACATCGACAAACTTCTTTCCGTCGAACTCGCGCAGCGATTCCGTCAGGTAGTCATCGACGGGATCGCAGAAGAGAAGGACATCACACCCGTGCTTGCGCGCGGCCTCGAGAACAGGCGACTTGCGCGCGTCCTCCTCGCGCTCGGCCGTGACGTAGTAGATGTCCTTCTGCGTCGCGGGCATGTCCTTGACATAGTCCTCAAGGAAGACGCGCGTGCCGGACTCGGTGCGCGCCGTCGGATACTTCAGGAGCTTCTTGATGCGGTCGGCGTGTTCCCAGTCTACGTGCACGCCCTCCTTGACGACCGTACCGAACGCCGACCAGAACTCGTCGTAGCGCTTCGCGTCCTTCTTCTTCAAGTCCTCCAGCGTCGAGAGCACCTTCGCCGTCACAGCGTCCTTGATCTTCTTGATGACCGCATCGTCCTGCAGCATCTCGCGCGAGACGTTGAGCGGCAAGTCGGACGAATCCACGACGCCCTTCACGAAACGCAGCCAGCTCGGCAGGAGCATCTCGACATCATCGCCGATGAAGACGTTGCGGACATAGAGCGAGAGTCCGCGCTTCTGGTTCGGCATGAAGAGCTCCATCGTCGCCTTCTTCGGCAGGAAGAGAAGAGCCTTGAATTCGACCGCGCCCTCGCCGGAGAACGGGATCGTCTCGAACGGCGCCTCCCAGTCGTGCGTGAGGTGCTTGTAGAACTCGTCGTACTCCTCCTGCTTGACGTCCTTCTTCGCCCGCTTCCAGAGCGCAATCCGCGTGTTGAGGGGCTTCGCCTCGCGCTCCTCGCGCGCTTTCTTCGCCTCCTCCTTCGCCTTCTCGTCCTTGCCCTCGTCCGTCGCGCCGATTTCCTTGAAGTAGATCGGGTAGGCGATGAAGTCGGAGTACTTCTTCACGAGATCCGCGACCCGCCAGTAGTCCAGGTACTCCAGCTGGTCGTCGCGCAGATGAAGCGTGATGGACGTGCCGGGGAAGTCGCGTTCGCCGTCGGAAATCGTGTAGGATCCGGACATGTCGGACTCCCACCTGAACGACGTCTCCGTGCCGCGCTTGAGCGTCTCGACCGTCACCTTGTCGGCAACCATGAACGCCGCGTAGAAGCCGACGCCAAACTGCCCGATCAGTTCAGGAAGGGACTCGCCGCCCTTCTCCTTCAGCATCTCGCGGAACTTCTTCGTGCCCGAGCTCGCGATCGTGCCGAGGTTCTGCTCCAGCTCGGCGGCGTCCATGCCCGTGCCATTGTCGGAAATCATGAGCGTCTTCGCGGCCTTGTCCACCGCAATCTGGATCTTCCACTCCGGATTGTCCGCGACGAGCGTCTTGTCGGTCAGCGAGAGAAACTTCGCGCGGTCGATCGCGTCGGAAGCGTTGGAGACGAGCTCGCGGAGGAAGATCTCCTTCTTGGAGTAGAGCGAATTGACGACGAGATCGAGCATTTCCGCGATCTCGGCCTTGAATTGACTGGTCTTCTTTTCCATAACGCGCGTATTATAGCACAGTCGGACGGAAAAAGGAGCGGCCTCGCGCGCACGGGAAGAACGAATCAGCCGCCCGCCGCAACAGCGCAGGCGCGCCCGTGCGTTCCCTTCACGAGACCACGATTGAAGAAGAAAAGCTCCTTCGGGTCATAGCCGGGCTTGTTGTGGATATCGACATGGCTCGCGTAGTCCGGCGCCTCGCGCCGATCCGTCCACCACTCGTAGCCACACCAGCTTCCGGACTTTGCAAGCAGCACGATCGCATCCTCCGTCGCGCGCAAAAGGCCGTCCGCCGGGACTTCGTAGTCGCCCGTCGCGAGCAACGCCCGAACCGCCTTCTCCCGCGCCGCGCCATAGACGAGGCAACACTCGTGGTCGCAGAGGGCGAACGCCTCGGACTGGTAGAAGTCGGGATAGGCGCGCCCCGCGACCGTCCGCGTCCGGAAAAGCCCCGCACGGCGCAGCGTGACGTTCGGCTGGACGGACGCCTCCGTGACGGCCGTGATCTCGTAGTCGCCCGTCACCGCGAGCGTACAGCCGCGTCGCTGGCAGAGATCCGCCAACCGCTCCAACTGACGGCGGAACTCGCGAAGCGCGGCCTTCGCCGCCGACGAGCCCGGCCCATGCTTCTGCGCGGCGTAGTCAAGCGTCGGCAAGTAGAGATAGGCCTCGTCGACGTCCTGCACGTCCGTCATCGCCTCAAAGTTGGAAATGCACGTGCGCCCGACCTTCGGCGACGCCAAAGGGCCCCAGTAGCGCCAAAGCGGGAACGTGCCGCAGAGCCGCCGCAAGACGGCGGCGTGTCCCGTCGGCTTCGTGTAGCAGCTCATGACCATGCCGCCGCCGTGCTTGTGGATTGGCGCCGGCGAAAGGATGAGTTCGACATCTTCGCCAAGCGACTGCTGGAAGAAGAACAGGCCGAACGTCTCGCCCGCCGCGCGCCGCGCCGCCCAGACGCGCGTCCCCTTCACGAGACGCGCGCTCTGTTCCCAAAAGAGAGGTTTCCGAAACGTCTCCGACCAGTAGCCGTTCGAGACCATGCCATGTTCGGCAGGCGAAAGACCCGTGCGCAACGTCGCCTGCGCGACGCATGTCACGGCCGGAAAGACGCTCGGACGCGGCGCGAACGAAAGGCCGGCGAACGACGTCAGGCCGTTTCGCTCCAGGAGATTCCAGCCCAGCCCGGCCGCGACGACGTTCAGCCGCTTCATCGCGCCCCTCCACACCACTTCGATCTGCTCTTCATGCCGCCATTATAGCATAATCGCAGACCGTGCCACGCAAACGGCTCACTTCAGGCGCCGCTCAAGGGCCTCGTTGCGCGGACCGCCGACGCTTCGCCCCGTGTCGTAGTAGCGTTGCGCGCCCGCCTTGTTGGACGGATGCGTCCGCAGAATCAGGTTCGCCATGTTGTAATAGGCGTAATGGTTGCGCGGATGCACGCTGATCGCCCGATCAAGCGCCCGTTCCGCCGCCTTGAAGTCACCGCGCGACGTCTCCAGCGCCGCCTGGAGATTGAGGGCCGCCACGTCATCCGGCTTCTCGCCCAAAATCTCGGCGAGAACGAGTTCCGCCGCCGCATAGTCGCCCGCCGCGAGGTCGGCCATCACCTGCGCGCGCCGCGAAAGCGGCTTCGTGGCCGCCTTCACCTTTTTCGAGGCGACGGGCGTCGACGGCGACGGACGCTTCTCGGCACGCGGCGTCGCCTCGTCCGTCCGATCCTGCTCACGAGACGGCGCGGCGGGCGTGACTGTCGCCTCCGTCTCCGCACCAGACGGCAACGCCTTCCCGGCCTTCTTCGCGCGCTCCTCGGCCAACCGCCGCTCAAGGGCCGTCGTGTCGCTCACCGCGACTGCCCGCGCATTCGCCTTCACCTGCATGAGGAGAAGCGAGTCGATCGTCGCGTTCACGTACGCGCGCTTGTTGCGCAACGTCGCGAACTCGGGCTTGCTGGCCCGGTCGCGGTTCTCCGCCTCAATCGCGTCCAACGCCGCAAGCGCGGCCCGGTACTTCTCGATTGCCTCGACGGACTTCCCGTCCTCCGCCAAGTCCGTCGCCTCGTCAATGAGAATCGACGCCGGCTCCATCAGTTCGGAAAGGCGCGGACGCTTCGGATCATCCACGTCCTCATCCGAACCAAACGGCCAATACCAACTCGCCCGTGTCCCGAACGCGGCCAACGCCGCCAACGCCAGCACGCAGACCCGTCGATTCGTCCCTCGCATCTTCATCGTCGCGCCCCCCTTTCCCTGAAACTCACGCCCGGCGCAGAAGCCCCGTCGTCCATTCGCCCAGCGTCTTGCGCGAGACCTCCGTAAAGCCCCGCGACGTAAACGCCGCCAAGACTTCCGGATAGAGCGTCGTCAAAATGCCGGACACCACGAGATGCCGCGTCGCGCACGGCGCAATCTCGTCCGCAAACCGGATGAGGAGCGGCCCCAGAATGTTCGCGACGACAAGATCGGCCTTGCCAAGGCCGCGCCTCTCCCGCGCGCCCAGGCCATACTTGAAGAACGTGACGGCGACGCCGTTCGCCGCCGCGTTCGTGCGCGACGCCTCCACGGCCTCCTCATCGACATCAAAGCCCGTAACCGTGCCACAGCCCAGTTTCGCCGCCGCAATGGACAAGATGCCCGAACCGCACCCCATGTCCAGAAAGGAATCAACGGGCGCCAGTTCGTCGATGTATTCGAGGCAGGCGCGCGTCGTCTCATGCTTGCCCGTGCCAAAGGCCATGCCGGGGTCCAGCACAATCGGCAGACGGTCGCCCGCCGGGACAGTCTCCCACGCCGGAACCGTGACGAGACGACGGCCGACATTCTCCGTCTTGAAATGGCGACGATAGGCGAACTTCCAGTCCTCGTCCGCTATTTCGCCCACCTCAATCGGCGCGGCGACGCCAACGATTGCCAGCGCGTCGGCAAGACAGCCCTTCGCCTCTTCCACGCGAGCGGAGTCCTCAAGGTAGATCCGCATCCGCGTCATGTCCTCCTCAATGTCGCGATAGGAAGACAAAATGAAGTCCCCTCCATCGAAGACCTCGAAGAGGGGATTCACAAACCGTTCCGAAACGGAACAGCTGACAAACGTCATTACTGCGCCTTCTTGGCGACGAGCTTCTTGACGACCGTCGGACGCTGCACGAGAACGCGGACGTCCTCATCGCCCATCAGCGCGACCTTCTCGGCGTCAAGACCGAACTTGACGAGACGCGCACGCTGCGCCTTCGACTTGCGCGCCTTCCCGGCGGGCGTCTTGCAGGGACGAACGTGAGATTCCTTGCGAAGTGTACGACCAGTACCCATTTTTCTACCTCTTCTTTCTTCCTGTGGAAAAATTATTGTTGCGTATTATACCGAAACCGCCGTCAAAACGCAAGGGGGTGCGTTTTTTCACACGCCGCCTTTTCGGCGGTGGCGCGCGGCGTAGGACGCGAGCGCCCTGTCGAACTCGCTTTCCGTGAAGTCCGGCCAAAGCGTGTCCGTAAAATAGTATTCGCTGTAGGCCGATTCCCACAGGAGAAAGTTCGACGTCCGCAGTTCGCCGCTCGTGCGGATGACAAGGTCGGGATCGGGAACGTCCGGCGCATAGAGAAACCGCCGAAACGTCTCTTCCGTCAACGGCTCGCCCGCCCGAATCGCGGCATTCGCCGCATCGATGATCTCGGCGCGACCGCCATAGGAGATTGCGACGATGAACTGCCGCGCGAAGCGCGCCGTCTTCCTCTCCAGATCCTCGATGACGGACAGGAGGTTCGGCGAGAGGTCGCCGCGCCGCCCGACCATGCGGAAACGGACTTCGTTCTTGATGAACGCGCCCGCTTTCGCCTTCAGCATCCGCGCGAAGAGCGACATGAGCCCGTCCACCTCTTCCTTCGGTCGCTTCCAGTTTTCCGTCGAGAACGCATAGACCGTCAGATAGCGAATGCCGCGCGCGCCGCACCAGTCGAGAACGTCGCCCAGCGTCTGCGCGCCCGCCTTGTGCCCTTCGCCGCGCGGCTTGCCGCGCGACGTCGCCCAGCGTCCGTTGCCGTCCATGATGATCGCCACGTGCTGCGGCACGTGCTTCAGGAACCGCACGGCGTCCGCGAAGAAGCGCTCGGGCGTCGAAGCGCCGCTCGTCACGCCCAGCGTCGTGACGTCCGAAAAGTCGAGCGCACGCACCTCGTCCATCGTCCCGGCGAGGAACGCCCGCTTGCCGGTCGCCGCCGCGACCTCGGCGAGCCGCTTCGAGTTGGCGGACGTCCGCGAGCCGAGCACGAGAACGGCGTCGCCCGCGAACGCGCGCACGGCGTCCTGCCGCTCTTTCGTCGCGCGGCAGACCTCTGCCACCGCCTCCACGACATAGCGCGTCCGCAAGTCCGAGACCTGCCGCGCGACGTCGTCCGCGTTCATCGTCGTCTGGGCGACGACGCCAATCCGCGCGCCTGGCGGAAGCGGCGAGTTCTCGGGGGACATCGCCGCCGCGAACGTGAGCGGCGACGGCACCTCGCCGGCAACCCCCTGGAACTCGACATGATCCGGGTCGCCGAGAATGACGACGGGCAACCCGCGCCGGACAAAGTCGCGCGCGGCCGCATGGACTTTCGCGACAAAGGGACATGTCGCGTCAATGACCGTCAGCCGCCGCGCGGCGGCGACGTCGCGCACGCGCGGCGGCACGCCATGGGCCGAAAAGACGACCGTCGCGCCTTCGGGAACGTCCTCGACCCGATCGACGAAGCGGAAGCCGAGCGCCTTCAGGTCGCCGATCACGATCTCGTTGTGGACAAGCGCGTGGAGGCAGTAGACGTCACGCAGCGTGAGCGCCTTGGCAATCGCGGCGTTCACGCCGGCGCAAAGCCCATGCGGCTCAAGGATCTCGATTCGATTCACGGCGTCCGCCTCTCCTCCCTCACTTTTCCGACTCGGCAAAGGCGACGTTGAGCAGTCCGTCCGCCGTCTCCAAAAGATCCTTCAGCGTCTCGTCCGTCGCCTCGCCCTGGGCCAGCGCGAGCAGGAACGCCCGATAGGCATCGGCCGCCGCCTGCAGATTCGCGCCGCGTCCGCCGCCGAACACGAGCAGCGAATCCGCCTTCTCGCGTGCGGCGAGCCGCACGAACGGATCGTCCTTCGCGTGGGCAATCGCCGCACGGAACGTGAGCGCGCCAAAGCGTCCGCCGAACGGACGCGCAAACGTCCGGGGATAGAGCCAGAGACGCGACGCGAAGACGCGCGCCTCGATCTTGCTCAGCGTGCCCGGACGAAAGACGTGGTAGAGGAGACGAAAACCGTCCGCATCCGAACCCTCCGCCCGGTCGAGCCAATCCGCCAGCCGCTGCCGCGCCCGCGTGACGCGATAGGACGGGTCGGTCATCCGATAGGCCTCGGCGGCATCCGCCGCCGACAGTTCCGTCTGCTCGACGGCGCGGAAGTAGGCGCGCGTGACTTCCGTCCGCAACATCTCCAGATCCGTTGTCGCGGGATTCGGCAGGAAGAGGCGCGAGACGACCGCGCCCTCGTTTGTCGCGACACGCACGATGACGTCCGCACGGTTCGTCGTCACGTCACCGAGGTGAAGGACGATGCCGGGGCGCATGACGCGCGTCAGCCGCCGCCCGGATGCGCTCGCGAGCGTCGTCACCGTCTCGCCCGCGAAGCGCGCGACCGGCGCCTGGAATTCGCGCCGCCGGTCTTCGGTGCAGTTCGCGAAGACCTTCACGAGCCCCTCGGCCTGCGTGAGGACGGGCGCCTTGAAGCGCGCAATCATCTCCGCGCGCGAAAGCGCCAGCACGAGGGCTGCGGCGAGAAGGCCCATGGCGCGTCAGCGAACCTTCAGCAGGATGAGCAGCAACGCCGGCATGACGACGAGCTGCAGGAGGACGAACCGCATCAGCACCTGCGCGTTCGACCACTTCAGGTTCTTCTTGCAGTGGTCGTGCAGGGGAAAGCGGACGCGACGGATGAGATTGTCCTCGCCAATGTCGAAGCCAACCTTCTTCGCGACGCGCAGGAGGACGAGCTTGCCCAATCCGCCGCCGCCGTTCACGAGCACGATCGGCGCAAGCGCAAGGACGATGAACGGATTGCCCGTCATGAGCGAAGCCGTCGCGACAAGAATGCCGAGATAGCGGCTGCCCGCGTCGCCCATCAGGATCTTCGACGGCTCGGCGTTGTACCAGAGGTAGCCGCCGAACGCCCCCGCGACAATCATCACGACGATTGCCCAGCGCGCCGCCTCGGCGTAGGCGGGAATGAGGAAGTAGTGCGCGACGGGGCGGTAGCCGACGACGACATAGAGAACGACGGCGAGCATCACGAGCGCGATGAGCGTGAGCGTCCCCGCGAGTCCGTCCACGCCGTCCGAGCAGTTCGTCGCGTTCATCGTAAACCAGAGGACAAACGCCGCGACGGGCACATAGGCCCACGCGGGAATCAGCCAGACGCCCACGTCGTTCAGCATGACCGGCCCCTTCACGAACGGCAGCCAAGCGATCATCACGTGCGCGCCATCTACGATTTCGTGGTGGCCAAGAAAGATGAAGACGGCGATCGCGAGGGAGACGACGGCATCCAGAAGCCCCTTCTTGAGCTCGCCCCAGGGGACAAGCGCGCGGTCGTCGAGATAGCCGAACAGCATCGCGCCGTAGAGCGCGAAGACAGCCGCAAGATCCCAGGGCTTGAGCGGCGCGAAGAGGACGATGACGGGCAAGGCGACGAGCGAGACCCAAAGGCCCGCACCCGTCGGCTTCCCCTGGCTGCCCAAGCCGCCAAGGTCTTTGAGAAGCACCTTGCCCCGATCGCGCGGCAGGCGATTCCACAGGCGCGGCAAAAGCGCCCAGGTGAGGAGAGCCGCCGTGAACGCGCCGCCCGCGAGAAGGAGCGCGTGGGACTGGAGGAGACGGAACGGTCCCCAGAACTGCTGGAGAAACGTCGAGAGGTAGTAGATCATTTTTACGGGGCCTTCTTGAGTGCGTCGGCAAGCGTCTGCTTCACTTCAGGAGAATCCGGCAAGGCCTTCAGCGCCCGCGCGCTCATCCCCATCGCGAAATTGGCCTCGGCGGCATCCTCGTTCCACATCGCGGGATCGAGACCGGGAATGCCCCTGACGCAGATTGCCGCCGCCGCAAGGAGGCCCGCAAGCCCCGACAAGACAACGTCCGTCACGCCAAGGCCCCAAACGTCGTTCGGCGCACCGGTCGTCAGACTCTCCTTCACCAATTCAACCGCCATCTCCTCCTCCTGTCTCAACGTCAAGGTCGTCCAAGGTCGCGTCAAAGGATATGGCCCATTTTCTCGCGCTTCGTGTCGAGGTAGCGGCGGTCATAGGCGTTCGCCGGGATGACGATCGGCACACGCTCGACGATTTCCAGCCCGTAGCCTTCCAGTCCCGCAATCTTGCACGGGTTGTTCGTGAGCAGCCGCAGCTGGCGGATGCCGAGATCGACGAGCATCTGCGCGCCCTCGCCGTAGTCGCGAAGGTCGGGCGGAAAGCCGAGCGCGACGTTCGCCTCAACCGTGTCCAGCCCCTCTTCCTGCTTCTTGTAGGCGTGCAGCTTGTTCGCGAGCCCGATGCCGCGCCCTTCCTGCCGCATGTAGAGGACGGCGCCGCGCCCTTCTCGCTCGATCATCTCCATCGCCGTGTGCAGCTGGGGGCCGCAGTCACAGCGTTCGGAGCCGAGGACATCCCCCGTGAAGCACTCCGAATGGACGCGCACCAGCACGGGCTTCCCGTCCGAGACGTCGCCCTTCACGAGCGCGAGGTGCTCAAGCCCGGAGATGCGGCTCCGGTACATCGTGAGGCGGAAATGCCCGTGGTCGGTCGGCAAGTCCACGTCCTCGACGCGCTCGACGAGCCGGTCGTTCCGACGGCGGTAGGCGATGAGGTCGGCGATTGTCGTCATCTTGAGGCCGTGGGCGGACGCAAACGCCCGCACGTCCGCCAGGCGCGCCATCGCGCCGTCGTCCTTCATGATCTCGCAGCAAAGCCCGGCCTCCTTGAGTCCCGCAAGACGGCAGAGATCGACCGTCGCCTCGGTGTGGCCGGCGCGGCGGAGAACGCCGCCCGCCCGCGCCTCGAGCGGGAACATGTGCCCCGGACGGCGAAAGCCCTCCGGCGTCGCGTCCGCGCGCACGCACTTCAGGGCCGTCATCGACCGCTCGGCCGCCGAGATGCCCGTCGTCGTCTCCGTCGCGTCAATGGAGACCGTAAAGGCCGTGTGGTGGTTGTCGGTGTTGTTCGCCACCATCTGCGGCAGGTCGAGTCGCCGGCAGAAGTCCGCGCTCATCGGCATGCAGATGAGTCCCTTGGCGTGGGTCGCCATGAAGTTGACGTTCGCCGTCGTCGCGAACTCCGCCGCGCAAATGCAGTCGCCCTCGTTCTCGCGGTCGGCGTCGTCCGTGACGACGACGATCTCGCCACGCCGCAGGGCCGCCAGGCAATCCTCAACCGAATCGAATTCCATGTCCATTCTCACTCCCTCAGAACTTCAGCGACTGGCCGTCCTTCGAAAGCTTCGCCCGCATCCGGGGCTTCGCCTTGCCGGCGAGCACGAGATCGGCGAGCGGATCCTCGACGTAGTCCTGCACGACGCGGCGAAGCGGACGCGCGCCGAGCGCACTGTCGTAGCCCTTCTCGACAAGGAAGTCCGTCGCGGACTTGTCGAGCGAGAGCGTGATGTGCGCATCTGCGAGCCGCGCCTGAAGCCGCGCGATCTCCAAGTCGAGAATCGCGGCCATGTCGGCCTTCTCAAGTTTCTTGAAGACGACCGTCTCGTCGAAGCGGTTCAGGAGCTCGGGTCGGAACGCGCGCTTGGCCTCGCCAAGAAGCTTTTCGCGAAGAACGTCATAATTCGTCTCCGCCGTGTCGCGGGCGAAGCCAAGCGAATGGCCCTCGCGCGCAAAGTCGAAGCCGAGGTTCGCCGTGCAGATGACGATCGTGTTGCGGAAGTCGATGATGCGCCCCTGCCCGTCCGTGAGCCGCCCCTCGTCGAGAATCTGGAGGAGCATGTTGCAGACGTCGCCGTTCGCCTTCTCGAACTCGTCGAAGAGGACGACCGAATACGGCCGCCGCCGCACCTTCTCGGTCAGCTGCCCGCCCTCGTCGTAGCCGACGTAGCCGGGCGGCGCGCCGACGAGACGCGACGACGAATACTTCTCCTGGAACTCCGACATGTCGAGCGTGATGAGCGCCTTGTCGTCGCCGTAGACCTTCTCGGCCAGCATCTTCGCGAGATGCGTCTTGCCGACGCCCGTCGGCCCGAGGAAGAGGAACGAGCCAATCGGACGCTTCGGGTCGGCCATCAGCGCACGCGAACGGCGAAGCGCGCGCGCAATTGCCCGAACGGCGGGTGCCTGCCCGACCACGACCGAGCCGAGCGTCTTCTCCATCGCAAGCAGCTTCTCCGCCGTCGTCGCGTTCATCTTCTCGACCGGCACGCCGCTCATCGACGAAACCGTCTCGGCGATGTCGTTTTCCGTCACCGCGATCGTCTCCTCGGCGTGCGTCTCGCGCCAGTCCTTGAGCGCCTCCTGAAACGCGGCGGACGCGACGCGGATCTCCTCGCGGTACTGCGCGGCCGCGTCGAAGTCGCCCTGCGCGACGACGGCATCCTTCTTGCCGCGCAGGATGTCGATCTGCTCCTGCATCTCCGTGAGACGCTTTGGACGCGCGCTCGCCGCCGCGCGCAGACGCGCCCCCGTCTCGTCCATCGCGTCAATCGCCTTGTCGGGCAACTGCCGCGCCGGCAAATAGCGCGCCGTCAGCTCGACCGCCGCGCGCAACGCCTCTGGCGCAAACGTCACGGCATGGTAGTCCTCGTATTTCGGCGCGATGCCCTTCAAGATCTCGACGGTGTCCGCGACGGACGGCTCGTCCACCGTGACGGACTGGAAACGCCGCTCCAGCGCGGCATCCTTCTCGATCGACTTGTGGTACTCCTTCAGCGTCGTCGCGCCGACGCACTGAAGTTCGCCGCGCGCCAGGGCGGGCTTGAGGATGTTCGCCGCGTCCATCGAGCCTTCAGCCCCGCCGGCGCCGACCATCGTGTGAATCTCGTCCAGGAAAAGGATGATGTTCCCCGCGCGCTTCGTCTCGTCAATCACCTTCTTCAGGCGCTCCTCGAACTGCCCGCGATACTGCGTGCCCGCGACGAGCCGCGCCATGTCGAGCGCGACGACGCGCTTCGCCTGCAGCCGTTCGGGCACCTCGCCCCGGTGGATCGCCTGCGCAAGGCCCTCGACGACGGCCGTCTTGCCGACGCCCGCCTCGCCGATGAGGACGGCGTTGTTCTTCGTGCGGCGCGAGAGGATCTGGACGATGCGTTTCAGCTCCTTCGCGCGCCCGATCACCGGGTCGAGCTGGCCCTGCCGCGCCAGCTCCGTCAAGTCACGCCCAAAGGCGTTCACCGTCGGCGTCTTCTGCGCCTTGCCGTTCGCGCCTTCCGTCCGCCGCGACTCGTCTTCGGACGAGCCGCCGTCCGCCGCCGTCTCCGCATCCGCCGGCTCGCCGCCCTGCGTCCCCGCCGCGAGGAACTTGTCGACCGTCACGCCCGCATTGAAGAGGAGCTGCGCCGCCGCGTTCTCGCCTTCGCGCAGCATCGCGAGGACGAGGTGCGCCGTGCCGACGGCGTTGCCCGGCCCCGCCTCGATCGCGGACATCTCAAGGATCTTCTTCGTCCGCGCCGTGAGGGGAAGCGGCCCGCGCTGAAGGACCCCCGCATCGCCGCCCGAAAGGACAGCCTTCATCGAAGCCGTCAGGTCGTCGAGCGAGAGGCCCAGCGAGACGAGGCGTCGCGCCGCGCTGCACGCGGGAATCGCGAGGACGGACAGGAAGATGTGCTCGGCGCCGACATGGTCGTGCCCGAGCTGGCGGGCACAGCTCGACGCGGCGTTCAGCGCATCGACGGCGTGCTTGGTCAGATTCAAATTCACAGAAACTTCTCCTCGGCGCGTTCGTTCAGCACCACGTCCTCGAAACGGCGGTTCATCTCGTCCGCCCGCTCGGCATCCGCCCGGTCGCGGTCTTCCTGCTCAAGCTTGTCCTCCGCGCCCGAAAGGTCACAGGCGAGCAGCAGCTTCTCGATTTCCCTCTGCGTAATGCCGTCCAGCATTTTCTCCATCGCCGCGAGCCGCAAGGGCGAGAGCAAATCAAAGAGTTCACCCGGCGAGAGAAGGCGGCAGTTCTTCAGGATCGCGAGCGCACGGCAGAGCGAGTCGCCGAAAACGCGCGGCAGTTCCTCGAAGAGACGGACGCGCGCATTGCGCTCCTCGCGCAGGATGTCCTCGACGACGCGTCGCGCGCGCGCGGAAGACCCCGCGTAGTCGATGCCATAGACATGGCCCGGCTCGCGTACGCCGTCCGCCTCCACGCCAACAAGTTCCATGTCAAGCGCATGCAGGGCACGCTTGACGGCCTCCAGCTCGCCGATGAGATGAAGCCCCTCCAGATGCAACCGGTCGCGCACACGGAACGGGGCCTCGACGCGGGCGAGGGGAAACGCCTGTCGCTTCGCGGCAGGCGCGGACTTTTCGCCTTTCGCGCCCTTTTCTCCCGACGGCTTTTCCGGGCCGTCCACCATGCCGCTCATCGCGTCCATGATCGCCTTGATGAACGGCGGCGGCTCGTCGCCGTCCTCAATAGGCCCGATTCGCGTAATGGACATCGACACGCCCGGCGGAAGTCCCGTCACCTTACGGGTCCGCTGGCTCTTCTTCTGGCGACGCTGACGCTCCGCCTTGGCGCAGGCCGTGCAGACGTAGAGTTCTTCCGCCGTCTCGCCCTCGCCGCGGAGAATCGCCGTCTCGGCGTCTGCCTGATGGCAAATCTCGCATTTCATGTGACCGCATATTATATCATACCCCGTCCGAATACGCAGACAGCCTTTTGTAGAGCGTGTCACAGTGTCGCAGAGGGAGTTGCGCAGTCCCTGACGACGACGCGGGGCACGGTTGATGCCGCGCCCCGCGTTCCGTCCGACTATCGGACAGGCCTTTCGGCCGTCTTTAGCCGAGGAGGTCGTCGCCGCCCACGTCCGGCGTGCTCCCCATCGTCTCGTCCGAGTTCTGGAGATCCAGTCCGTCCGCCGACGTGTCGCCGTTGTCCGCAACGAGCTGCGGCTCGCCGAGATCGCTTTCGTCGCCATCCTCCTCGCCGGGCAGACCCGACGCCGGGATGCCGTAGAGTTCCTCGTGCTTCTGGCGCTGCTCCTCGCGGAGCTTCTCCATCTCCTCGTCGCTGATCGCGTCGCAGAGCGGAACAAGCTTGAGGTAGCGATGCATCGGGAAGCCCGTGCCGCCGGGGACGAGGTGTCCGAGGATGACGTTCTCCTTGAAGCCGCGAAGCTCGTCGACCTTGCCCATCGTCGCCGCCTCGGTAAGGACGCGCGTCGTGTCCTGGAAGGAGGCCGCCGAGATGAACGAGTCCGTCTCGAGCGCGGCCTTCGTGATGCCGAGGAGCGCCGGCTGCGCCTCCGCCGGACGGCGGCCCTCGTTCATCATCTCCTCGTTGACGCGCAGGAACGTCTGACGCGAAACCTGGTCGCCCCAGAGGAAGTCCGTGTCGCCCGGATTCGTGATGCGAACCTTGCGGAGCATCTGGCGGACGATGATCTCGATGTGCTTGTCGTTGATCTCGACGCCCTGCAGACGGTAGACCTGCTGGACTTCGTTGACCAGGTACTTCTCAAGTTCCTGCGGACCGGAGACCTCAAGGATCTCCTGCGGGATGACCGGACCTTCGGTGAGCTGCTGGCCCTTCTTCACGCGGTCGCCCTTGAAGACGACGATCTGCTTGCCCATCGGAATCAGGTGTTCCTCGACGAGGCCCGTGACGTCGTCCACGACCTTCACGCAGCGCTTGCCGCGCACGTTCTCGCCAAAGTCGATGACGCCCTCGATCTTCGCGATCTCGGCCGCGTCCTTCGGCTGGCGCGCCTCGAAGAGCTCGGCCACGCGCGGCAGACCGCCCGTGATGTCGCGCGTCTTCGCGGCCTCACGCGGCGTCTTCGCGAGCAGCATGCCGGCCGTCGCCTTCATGCCATCGCGCACCATGACGATCGCGCCCGTCGGAACGTCGTGCGAGTCGAGCATCTTGCCGTCCGCGTCGCGGATCTCGATGCGCGGGTGGAGGTTCGACTCGGAGGTCGGCAGAACGACGAGCGTCTTCGCGCCCGTCGCGCGGTCGGTCTCGGTCTTGACCGAGATGTCCTCCTCGAAGTCCTGGAAGACGACGTCGCCCGCCGCCTCGGAGAGGACCGGCACGGAGTGCGGATCCCACTGGGCGACCTTCTGCCCCTTCTTGACCGCGTCGCCGTCCTCGATGAGGAGCGTCGTGCCCATCTGGAGCTGGTAGGAGTCGAGCTTCGCGCCCGTCTTCGAGTAGATCTCGAGCGAGCCGTTCTTGTTGAGGACGACTTCCTTGCCCTCGTCGTTGCGCACCTTGCGGATGTCGACGAACTTCGCGACGCCGTCGTTCTTCAGCACGATCTCCGGCTTCGTCGCCGACGCCGACGCCGTGCCACCGATGTGGAACGTCCGCATCGTCAGCTGCGTACCCGGCTCGCCAATGGACTGCGCGGCGATGATGCCGACGGCCGTGCCGATCTCGACCTGCTTGCCCGTCGAGAGGTCGCGTCCGTAGCACTTCGCGCACATGCCGTGCTCGGCGTCGCACGTGAGGCCCGAACGAATCCAGATCTTCTCAAGACCGCAGGCGTTGATCCGCGTACAGGCGGCCTCGTCGATGATCTCGTTCGCCGGGACGATCGTCTCGCCCGTCTTCGGATCCTGGACGGCGTAGAGCGCCGTGCGGCCGAGGACGCGGTCGCCGAGCGTCACCTTGACCTCGTCGCCCTCGACGATGGCCTCGACCTCGATGCCGTTGACCGTGTTGCAGTCCTCCTGCGTGATGATGACGTCCTGCGAGACGTCCACGAGCTTGCGCGTGAGGTAGCCCGCGTCGGCCGTCTTGAGGGCCGTGTCCGCGAGGCCCTTGCGGGCGCCGTGCGAGGAGATGAAGTACTCAAGGACGGAGAGGCCCTCGCGGAAGGAGGCCGTAATCGGGCGCTCGATGATGTCGCCGTTCGGCGCCGCCATGAGGCCGCGCATGCCGGCGAGCTGACGGATCTGGAGCTTCGAGCCACGGGCCTTCGAATCGACGAACATGTAGACCGGGTTGAGCTCCGTCGGATTGCCGTTCTCCGGGCTGATGTTCCGGTCGATCGTCTTGTAGAGCTCGTCGCCGACCTTCTCGGTCGTCGTCGACCAGATGTCAACGATCTTGTTGTGACGTTCGCCGTCGGTGATGATGCCCTGCTGGAACTGCTTCTGAACTTCGTCAGCCGCCTTGCGGGCCTTCGCGACCTCGGCATCCTTCTCGGCCGGGCGAATCATGTCCTTCAGGCCCATCGACGCGCCGGACACCGTCGCGAAGTTGTAGCCGAGAGCCTTGAGGCGGTCAATCGCCAGCACCGTCTCGTCATGGCCGGCGACCTTGTGGCAGTCGAGGATCAGCTTGCCGATCGTGGACTTCGAGCACTTGTCGTTCCAGAAGCCCATCTCCTCCGGCCACACGTTGTTGAAGATGACGCGGCCCGCCGTCGTCTCGATCGTGCGCTTGTCGGCGACGCCGTGCGGACGGCCCGTCGTCCCGAAGTCAGGATTGCGGAATCGGATGCGGCTATGATAGGAAATGCACCCCTCGGCAATGCCGAACTCGACCTCGCCGATGTCGTTGAAGAGCGGCAGGTGCTCGTCGGACATGTCGGTCTTGCCGGCAATCTTCCCCGCGAGCTTGTCCTGCTGCGAGGGAACCGTGAGGAAGTAGAGGCCCAGGCAGACGTCCTGCGTCGGCGTCATGACGGACTTGCCCGACGCCGGCGAGAAGATCGACGTCGAGGCGAGCATCATGAGCTTCGACTCCATCTGCGCCTCGATCGAAAGCGGCACGTGGACGGCCATCTGGTCGCCGTCGAAGTCGGCGTTGAACGGCGTGCAGACCATCGGGTGCAGGCGAATCGCCTTGCCCTCGACGAGCACCGGCTCGAACGCCTGGATCGAGAGACGGTGCAGCGTCGGCGCGCGGTTGAGGAACACCGTCTTGTCCTTCGTCACCTCTTCGAGGATGTCCCACACCTGCTCGTCGTGGCGCTCGATCATCTTGCGCGCCGTGCGGACGGTGTGGCAGACGCCCAGCTCCTTCAGGCGGCGGATGATGAACGGCTCGAAGAGGCGCAGCGCCATCTCCTTCGGAAGGCCGCACTGCGGGAACTTGAGCTCCGGGCCGACGACGATCACCGAACGGCCGGAGTAGTCGACGCGCTTGCCGAGGAGGTTCTGGCGGAAGCGGCCCGTCTTGCCCTTCAGGATCTCGGAGAGCGACTTGAGCGGACGGTTGCCCGGACCCGTGACGGCGCGGCCATGGCGGCCATTGTCAAAGACGGCGTCGACAGCCTCCTGCAGCATGCGCTTCTCGTTGCGGATGATGACGTCCGGCGTCTTGAGCGCCAGGAGATTCCGCAGACGGTTGTTGCGGTTGATGACGCGGCGGTAGAGGTCGTTCAGGTCCGACGTCGCGAAGCGGCCGCCCTCCAGCGGGACGAGCGGGCGAAGCTCCGGCGGGATGACCGGCAACACGTCGAGGATCATCCACTCCGGCTTCGAGTTCGAGACGCGGAAGCCCTCGACCACCTTCATGCGCTTGGCAATCTTCTTGCGGTTCTGCTTGGAGCGGGTGTTCTCCATCTGCTCCTCAAGATCCTTCATGAGGGCCTTGAGGTCAAGCTTGCGCAGCAGCTTGCGGACGGCCTCGGCGCCCATCTCGGCCTTGAACAGATCCTGATACTTCTCCTGCGCGTCCAGATACTCCTGCTCGTTGAGGATCTGGCCCTCCTTCAGCGGCGTGTCGCCCGGCTCGACGACCATCCAGCACTGGTAGTAGAGGACGCTCTCAAGCTCCGTCGTCGTCTTGTCGAGGAGAAGGCCCATCCGCGACGGGCTGCACTTGAAGAACCAGATGTGGCTCACGGGAACCGCGAGCTCGATGTGGCCCATGCGCTGACGGCGCACCGACGCGAGCGTGACCTCGACGCCGCAGCGGTCGCAGACCATGCCCTTGTTCTTGATGCGCTTGTACTTGCCGCAGGCGCACTCCCAGTCCTTCGTCGGCCCGAAGATCTTCTCGCAGAAGAGGCCGTCCTTCTCCGGGCGGTAGGTGCGGTAGTTAATCGTCTCAGGGTTCTTCACTTCGCCGTGCGACCAGCCGCGGATCGTCTCCGGCGAGGCGAGCTGCACCTTGACGGCATCGTAGTGGGCGGATGCGTTGAACGAGCCGCCGAAGATGTCAGACGTGTAGGAAGGATTCATAGACTTTTTGGACTCCCAATTGAAATTCGGTTATTCGACCATTCGGTTATTCGACCCGCGTTCCTCACAGGTTGAGCGCGCCCGAAAGCAGGTCGTCCGCCGGAGCCGGCTCGACCGTCTCGGCCGCCGCGCCCGCGCTGACGACCTCGCTCTTGCGGCTCTTCGGCTCAACGTTTCCGCCGAGAAGCTGCGTGTCGAGGCAGAGGCCGCGAAGCTCGTGAATGAGGACGGAGAACGACTCGGGCATGCCGGAGTCGAGGATGTTCGTCCCCTTGACGATCGACTCGTAGATGCGCGTACGGCCCTGCACGTCGTCGGACTTGACGGTGAGCAGTTCCTGAAGCGCATACGCGACGCCATACGCCTCAAGCGCCCACACCTCCATCTCGCCCATGCGCTGGCCGCCGAGCTGGGCCTTGCCGCCCAGCGGCTGCTGCGTGACGAGCGAGTAAGGCCCGACCGCACGCGCGTGGATCTTGTCGGTGACGAGGTGGTGGAGCTTCAGCATGTAGATGACGCCGACGACGACCTTCTGCTGGAAGGGCTCGCCCGTCATGCCATCGTAGAGAACCGTCTTGCCCTCCGGGCAGATCCAGCTCTGCGCGCCCTCCTCCTTCTCCTGCACGGCGCGCGCCTGCCTGAGAAGCTCGTCAATCTCCGACTCCTGGACGCCGTCGAAGACGGGCGTCGCGGCGTGGAAGCCGAGATACCGGCACGCGAGGCCGAGGTAGGTCTCGAAGAGCTGTCCGAGGTTCATGCGCGACGGCACGCCGAGCGGGTTGAGCACGATGTCCACGGGACGGCCGTCCGGCAGGAACGGCATGTCGCAGCTCGGCAGGATGCGCGAGACGACGCCCTTGTTTCCGTGACGGCCCGCCATCTTGTCGCCGACGGAGAGGTTCTTCTTGTCGACGAGGAAGACGCGGACGGACTTGACGACCTCACCGTCGCCGAAGTCGCCGAAGAGACCGCCCTCGCCGTTCTCGGCGGCGTCCTCGATCGCGGCGAACTCCTCCTCGAACGGATCGATGACCGCCGCGACCTTGTCCTTCGCCGGGCCATCGGGCATGCCCCAGTGGGCATGGGCCTTCGCCAGCACGTTGAGCTGGCCCTTCTTGATCTTCTTGTTCGCCGGAACGATGATGTCGCCCGTCTCCGTGTCGGTGATGTCCACGGGCAGCTTCTCGTTCATGAGCTCCGCGCAGAGCTTGCCGAGAAGATCCTTCTCCAGCTTCTGGATCTGGTTCTTGCGCTTTTTCTCGGCGTCCTTCGCGGCCTTCTTGGACTTCTTCTCGTCCATGACCTCGGCCTGCTTGGTGCTCTGCACCTGCACGCCCATGACGACGCCCGTCGTCCCCGGCGGAACCGTGAGCGACGTGTCGCGGACGTCCGCGGCCTTCTCGCCGAAGATCGCCCGAAGGAGACGCTCCTCCGGCGAAAGCTCCGTCTCGCCCTTCGGCGTCACCTTGCCGACGAGGATGTCGCCCGGCTTGACCTCGGCGCCGACGCGCACGATGCCGTCCGGACCGAGGTTCTTGAGCGCGTCCTCCGAAACGTTCGGGATGTCGCGCGTAATCTCCTCCGGACCGAGCTTCGTGTCACGTGCCGCGCACTCGAACGTCACGATGTGGAGCGACGTGAGCGCGTCCTCGCGCACGAGGCGGTCGTTGAGGACGATCGCGTCCTCGAAGTTGTAGCCGCGCCAGCTCATGAACGCGACGAGCAGGTTCTTGCCGAGCGCAAGCTCGCCCTGATCCGTCGCGGGACCGTCCGCCAGGCAGTCGCCGACCTTGACCTTCTGGCCCTTCTTGACGATCGGCTTCTGGTTGAAGCACGTGCCCGCGTTGCAGCGGCGGAACTTCTGGAGGTCATAGCGCCAGACGCCGTTTTCGGGGTCGTGCACGAACGCCGCCTCGCCCTCCGGAAGCTTGCCGTCCTTCGTGACCATCACGAACTCGGCCGAGACGTAGGCGACCGTGCCGGCGGCAAGCGCCGTGACGATGACCTTCGAGTCCTTCGCCGAGACGCCCTCAAGGCCCGTGCCGACATAGGGACGCTCCGTCTGCATGAGCGGCACGCCCTGGCGCATCATGTTCGCGCCCATGAGCGCGCGGTTCGCGTCGTCGTGCTCCAGGAACGGAATGAGGCCCGCCGCGATCGAGATGACCTGCATCGGCGCGACGTCCATGTACTGGACTTCGTGCGCCGGCTTGTCGCAGAACTCCGTCCGGAACCGACAGGTCACGCGGTCTTCGGCGAACGTGCGATTCGCATTGAGCGGCGCGTTCGCCTGGGCGATCACGTACTTCTCCTCCTCGTCGGCCGGCAGGTACTCGACCTCGTCCGTCACCTTTCCGCCGACGACCTTGCGGTACGGCGTCTCGATGAAGCCGAAACGGTTGACCTGCGCGTAGATGCCCAACGACGAGATGAGGCCGATGTTCGGGCCTTCCGGCGTCTCAATCGGGCAGATGCGGCCATAGTGCGACGGATGGACGTCGCGCACCTCGAAGCCCGCGCGCTCGCGGCTGAGGCCGCCCGGACCGAGCGCCGAGAGACGGCGCTTGTGGGCAAGAGCCGACAGCGGGTTCGTCTGGTCCATGAGCTGCGAGAGCTGGCTGCGCGCGAAGAAGTCGCCGACGACCGCGCTGAACGTCTTCGAGTTGACGAGACGCGACGGCACGAGCGGACCGGCGTTCGGGTCATGCACCGTCATGCGCTCGCGAATCAGGCGCTCCGTGCGGGCAAGGCCCACGCGGCACTGGTTCTCCAGCAGCTCGCCTGTCGTGCGGATGCGGCGGTTGCCGAGGTGGTCGATGTCATCCACGACGTCCTTGCCGACATAAATCTTCAGCAGGAGGCGAATCGCCTCGATGACGTCGATGCCCGACTCGTGAAGCGTGCGGAGGTTCTCGTCAACCTTGCCGACGAGGCCGAGACGCTTGTTGATCTTGTGGCGGCCGACGTAGCCGAGGTCGTAGTGCGAAAGCTCGAAGAACATCCGGTGCAGGAGCTGGCGCGCGTTCGTCGCCGTCGCCGGATCGCCCGGACGCATGCGCTTGTAGACCTCCTTGAGCGCGTCCTCCTCGTTGTGGATGCCCGCCTTCGCGTCCTCGCGGAGCGTCTTGATGAGCGTGCCGTTGTCCGCCGAGACGTCGACGACCTCGACCGTCTCCAGCCCGGCGGCGGCGATCTGCTCCATGAGCGCGGGCGTGACCGGATCGTAGCGGCGCGCGATGACGGCCTGCGAGTCGGCGTCGACGAGGTCGTCCTTCATCACGAGGAGGTGAAGATCCTTGTCGGCGTACTTCTTGTCGGTCGGCAGACGCTTGAAGTCGTAGAACAGCTGCATGAGCTGCTCGTCGGAGCCATAGCCAAACGCGCGCAGAAGCGTCGTCGCATAGAATTTCCGGCGGCGGCGGCGCTGATCCATGAAGCACCACATGATGTCATTCGTGTCGAACATCACCTCGATCCAGTTGCCGCGGTCGGGGATGATGCGCACGGAGAGAAGCGGCTGGCCGTTCGCGTGAACCTGCTTCTCGGAGGAGATGCCGGGCGAGCGGTGGAGCTGCGAGACGATCACGCGCTCCGAGCCGTTGACGACGAACGCGCCGTCAGGCGTCATGATCGGCATGTCGCCCATGAACACCTCTTCCTCGCGGACGTCCTCGCCGTCCTGGAGGCGGAACGTCACGCGCAGCGGACGAACGTAGCTCTCGCCGTCAATGAGAGCCTGAAGGTAGCCCTTCTTCTCCGGCTCCAGACGATAGCTCACGAAATCGAGCTTGTAGCGCCCGTCGTACGACGCGACCGGGAAAATCTCCTTGAAGATCGCCTGAAGCCCCTCGTCAATACGCTCCGCCGGCGGCACGTCCGCCTGCAGGAATTCCGCGTAGGACTTCGTCTGAATGTCAATGAGATCGGGCATCGGGGACTCCATCCCCTGGAACTTTCCGAAGGTTCTGCGTTCTGCGCTCATTTGATTGGCTTACCTTATTTTGCTGTTAAAACACGAAATCACACAATTCCCGCGAATTAAGACGCCTGAAGTGTGGTAAGCGGCCACTTTGTTAACTGTACGTCCCCAAAAGGGAATTTTGGATAGTATATCATAATCACCCGCCCGAACGCAACTGCGGCGCAAATGGCACGATCCAGCGCCTGTCAACCGCCTATCTTGGCGTTCGCGATTTTCCCGGACGAACCGAGAAACCGCGCGCGTTCGCTTCGCCTACGAACGCCGCGCGTCCTCGAACGCCTTCGCGACCCGCAGGAGCTTCGACTCCTCGAAGCCGCCGCAGATGAACTGGACGCCGACCGGCAGATTCTCGTCCGTGAAGCCCGCCGGCACGCTCGCCGCGCAGACGCCCGCGAGCGCGGACGGAATCGTGTAGAGGTCGTTCAGGTACATCGTCAGCGGATCCGGGTTCGCGCCGAACGGAAACGCCGGCGTCGGCGCACACGGCGTCAGGAGCGCGTCCACCTGCGCGAACGCCGCGTCGAAGTCGCGCTTGATGAGCGTACGCACCTTCTGGGCCTTACCGTAATAGGCATCGTAATAGCCCGACGAAAGGACGTACGTGCCCATGATGATGCGCCGCTTCACCTCCGGGCCGAAGCCTTCCGCCCGGCTCTTCGTGTAGAGCGAGTAGACGTCCTTCGCCGCCGCGCTGCGGTGGCCGTAGCGCACGCCGTCGAAGCGCGCGAGGTTCGCGCTCGCCTCCGCCGGGGCGATGATGTAGTAGACGGCCATCGCGTATTCGGTGTGCGGCAGCGAGACCTCGACGATCTCCGCGCCCGCCGCTTCGCACGTCTTGATCGCCGCGTCCGTCAGGCGCTTCACCTCCGGATCAAGGCCCGTGACGGCGAAATACTCCTTCGGCAGACCGAGCCGCACGCCCTTCAGCGTCGCGCCGTCCAGCGCAGCGACATAGTCGGGAACCGGCTCCGGCGGCGTCGTGCCGTCCATCTCGTCATGCCCGGCGAGCGCCTTGAGGAGAATCGCCGCGTCCGTGACGGACTTCGTCATGGGCCCGACCTGGTCGAGGGAACTCGCGAACGCCGTCACGCCGTAGCGGCTCACGCGCCCGTAGCTGGGCTTGACGCCGACGCAGTTGCAGAAGCTCGCGGGCTGGCGAATCGAGCCGCCCGTGTCCGTGCCAAGCGCGGCGATGCAGAGGTCGCCGCCGACGGCCGCCGCCGAACCGCCCGACGAGCCGCCCGGCACGCGCGCGAGATCGTACGGGTTGCGCGTCACGCCCAGCCCCGAATTCTCGGTCGAAGACCCCATCGCGAACTCGTCCATGTTGACGCGCCCCGCCGGAATGAAGCCGTTCGCCTTCAGGTTGCGGATGACCGTCGCGTCATACGGCGAGACGTAGCCCTTGAGAATCTTCGAGGCGCACGTGCAGGGCTGGCCCTTCACGTTGATGAGATCCTTGATCGCGATCGGGACGGCCTTCGGATTCTCCGCCGCGAGTTTGAGCGCGTCCTCCTCGTCGAACGTGAGGTAGGCGCCGACCTTCTCGTTTTCGGCGTGATAGCGGTCGATGATCGCCTGCGTCAGCTCGACGGACGAGAAATCGCCCTTCGCCAAGCCCTCCTGGGCCGCCTGAATGCCAAGTTCGTACAATTCCATGTTCAGCTCTCCGCTCCTTCGACAATCTTCGGCAGGAGGAACTCGTCGCCGACGCGCTTCGGCGCGTTCGCGAGCGCGACCTCCGCCGGCAGCGACGCGCGCACGACGTCCTCGCGAAAGGCGTTGACGAGCGGCCGGCCGTGCATCATCGGCTCGACGCCCGAAACGTCCACGGACGAAATCTTCTCCACGTACTGGACGATGTTCTCAAGCTGCGGCTGGAAGACCGCTTTCTCCTCGTCCGTCAGTTCAAGCCGCGCCAGTTCCGCGACATAGGCAACGTCAATCTTCATAGAGTCCCTCTCACTTCGCCCAGCACGGCGAAACCCAGTTCCCGTTCGCGTAGAACATCTGACGCGGCTTGTCGCCGCCCTCCAGCGTGTCGACAAGGAAGAGCACCTTGTCGCGGCCCGCCGCGATATGGCGGCCGTCGCGCGACCAGCTCGGATGCGTCCAGTTCGCCGCCTCGGTGACGAGTTCGGCGGACGCATCGCCCTTCGCGGCGTCCATGACGGCGACCTGCGCGCCGCCGCGCTTGGTGATGTAGGCGATGCGGTTGTCCGGGCCCCAGTCGGGGTCGACGTTCTGCCGGCCGCGCGAGGTGAGGCGACGCTTCGCCTTCGTCGCGACGTCGATCACGTAGATCTGCGGCGTGCGCGTCTCGTCGGAGACGTAGGCGATCTGACGGCCGTCGGGACTCCACGTCGGCTGGCCCTCGGTCGCGAACGGCGTCGTCGTCAGGCGGATGAGACGATCGGTCGCCGGCTCGGCGACGTAAAGCTCGACGTTGCCGTGCAGGGAAAGCGTGAGCGCGAAGCGACGGCCGTCCGGCGACGGCGCGATGCTCGTCGGCGTGCCCTTGAAGCTGAACTTCTTCGAGCGGAGAAGCGTGTTCACGTTCATCTGCCAGACCTGCGGCGCGCCGTTCCTGTCGCCAATGTAGACGACGTTCTCGCCGTCCTTCATCCAGCGCGGAAAGATCGTCATCTTCGCGTCGCCCGTCAGCTTGCGGATGTCCATGCCGTCCGGGTAGGTCATGCAGATCTCGCTCGGCAGCGCCGCGCCCTTCGCGAGGAGCTTGCCGCGGTCAAGGAAGACGACCTTGTCGCACGCGAAGCCCTTCTGCTTGCCGAACGCCTCGCACATCGCGTCCGAGAGCCGCCGCGCCGCCATGCGCGCGGCCTTGTCGTCCGCAAACGCCGACGACGACGTGACGGACTTCCCCAGACCCGTCGCCCGAATCGCGCCCGGCGCGCCGGAAACGGTGATGGCGCCGGACGCACCGACGGTGAACAGCCCCGAGATCTCCAGGTTCTTCTTCAGGCACTTCGCGAACGCCGGATGCGCGACCTTCACCGCGACGCCGATCTTCTGCGCGCCGCGCACGTCGACATCGACGACCGTCGCCGCAGCGGAGGAGGAGACGGGGGAAACAATCGAACAATCGAATGGTCGAATGGTCGAAAGATCCAGGACGGGCGCAAGCAGCGCCGGACACGCAAGAGACAGGCAAATCAATTTCTTCATCCTTGTTCTCCTCATTTTATTCATCTTCATTAACGCTCTCAATTCAAGCCGTCAAACATTCAGCCGTTCGATTCGACCATTCGACCATTTCCTCACGTCGTGTAATCCGCGTTGATGTGCACGTAGTCGAGCGAAAGGTCGCACGTGTAGATCGAGCTTTCGCCCTTGCCGAGATGCAGGTCAACGACGACCTCGAATGCGTCCTTCTTCAGGACCTTCGCCAGTTTCGCGAGCTGCTTCTCGTCCGCCACCTCGCCACAGCGGAACGCCCAGACCCCATCATAGAAGACCTCGGCCTTCATGTCCTCG
Source organism: uncultured Lentisphaeraceae bacterium (assembly GCA_964420685.1). Lineage (GTDB taxonomy): Bacteria > Verrucomicrobiota > Kiritimatiellia > RFP12 > UBA1067 > UBA1067. The sequence goes on from CAYQUI010000015.1 coordinate 28,126, forward strand.
ACCGCCGCGCCCGAATAGCCGACAGCCGCCAGGACACGCCCCCAGTTCGGGTCGCGCCCGAACCAGCTCGTCTTCGCAAGCGGCGACTTCGCAATGGCCCGCGCCGCGCGCGCCGCGTCCTTCTCGCTCGTCGCGCCCCGCACGGTCACGGTCACGAACTTCGTCGCGCCCTCGCCATCCGTCGCCATCTGCCGCGCAAGCGAGACGCAGACGGCCTCCAACGCCGCGCGGAACGCCTCGAAATCCGCTCCGCCGCGCGTAATCGGCGCGTTCCCCGCCGCGCCGGACGCAAGCAGGAAGACGGAGTCGTTCGTCGACTCGTCGCCATCCACGACGAGGCTGTTGAAGCTCTTCGCGATCGCGAGCTTCAACGCGCGCCGAAGCATCGCGGGCGAAACCGCCGCGTCCGTCGTGAGGAAGCCCAGCATCGTCGCCATGTTCGGCTCGATCATGCCCGAGCCCTTCGCCATGCCGCCGACCGTCACCTTCTTGCCGCCGAGGACGACCGTCGCGCACGCCTGCTTCGGGCGCGTGTCCGTCGTCATGACGGCCTTCTCCGCCGCGAGGCCATGCGCCGCCGTGCGTCCGAGCGCGGCTTTCGCCGCCCGCATTCCCGCCAGAAGGCGATCCATCGGCAGCGGACGCCCGATGACGCCCGTCGAGGCGACGAGGACGTGCTGCGGGTCGATGCCCAGCTCGCCCGCCGTCACAAGCGCCGCAAGCTTCGCGTCCCGAAGCCCCTGCGCGCCCGTGCAGGCGTTCGCGCAGCCCGAGTTCGCGAGAATCGCCTGAACCTTGCCGCCCGCGACGACCGCGCGGTCATAGAGAACAGGCGCCGCCGCGACCTTGTTCGTCGTGAAGACGGCGGCCGCCGCACACGGCGCGTCCGCCACGAGAAGCGCGACGTCGTTGCGGCCCTTGTACTTGATCTCCGCCGCGACGCCCGCCGCGCGAAAGCCCTTGGCGGAACAGACGCCGCCCGTGATGATCTTGACTGTCGACATTTCGGCGTATTATACCAAAAAGGACGAGTGCGGCGTTGTGCCGCGTCGTCCCCGCAAGACCCGTCCGCGACTGGGTCATCAGAAACGCCAGAAACAGCGCAAGCGACAGAATCCGCCCCAACCGCGGACATCGCCGCC
>CAYQUI010000016.1:0-10835 GCA_964420685.1 uncultured Lentisphaeraceae bacterium
GGATCGTCCGCCCGCGTTCACGCCGGCGCGGAGTCCGAGCGAGGACATTTGGATGACCTTTACGGCGTCCCTGCCCGTCGGTTCGCACCACGAGAATCCGGAAGGGCATACGTTCCCGACAATCCACTTCTGCGACTATGCGTCCGCCGCCAACCTCTGGGAGCCGGGGAACGCCTGCCGCACGTGGTTTCCCGTGGAATACGGACCGAACGAGAAGCTCCCGGGCGAGAAGTAAGACTTTTGACAGAATCTGACTGTTTTTTGGCATGAACGGAATTGAACGACTGCACGAGATCATGACGCGCCTCCGGGACCCTGAAAAGGGCTGCCCCTGGGATCGCGTTCAGACGCTGGAGACGCTGAAGCCCTGTCTGCTGGAGGAGACGTACGAGCTCCTTGCGGCGATGGATCGGCCGGAGGACAAGGCGAACCACATTGAGGAACTGGGCGACGTCCTCCTGCAGGTCATGTTCCAGTCGGTCATGGCCGAGCAGACGGGTGAGTTCACCTTTGACGATGTCGCCAACGCCGTCGCCGACAAACTCGTCCACCGTCACCCCCATGTCTTCGGCGACGTGAAGGCCGACGATCCGGCGACGGTTCTCCGGAACTGGGAGCATCTCAAGCAACAGGAGCACCGGAAGGAGACGCGGCATTCCGCGCTGGATGGCGTGCCGGCGACGTTGCCCGCGCTCCTCAAGGCGCGGCGTACGATGGAGAAGGCCCGTCGCATGGGCTATGAGGAAGACCTGAAGCCCGTCGCGGTCGAGGGCGATCCCGGCGCGTTCCTCCTGCGGGTCGTGAAGACCCTCGCGGCGCAGGGCGTCGATTCCGAGGCCGCGCTTGAGAAGGCGACGGTCGCCTATGCGGCGCGCTTCCGCGAATTCGAGCGCGCGGGCGGGGAGACCTCCCGGCATATGGTATAATCCCCGGCCATGGGATACGCTGACATATCGTTGGGTCTTTCGATCGCGTTTATGGTCGCTGGACTGGTGGCGCTCGTCTGGTCGAGCGACGTCTTCGTGGCTGGCTCGTCCGTGTTGGCGAAAGCGCTTGGCATCTCGCCGTTCATCATCGGCATGGTGATCATCGGCTTCGGGACGAGCGCGCCGGAACTGTGCGTAAGCGTCATGTCCGGCCTGTCCGGCCATGCCGATCTTTCGCTTGGCAACGCCTACGGAAGCTGTTCGTTCAACATTGCGATCATCCTCGGCGTCTCCGCGCTTGTCCTGCCGCTCGTCACCAAGCCGGCGGTTTCCTTTGTCGCGGGCCCGGGGCTGGCGGCGATCACGCTTTTTTCGTGGGGACTTCTGCGCGACGGCGCCTGTTCCCGCGCCGAGGCGGGGGTTCTCCTGGCGGCGTTTGCCGTCCTTCTGCCGCTCTACTGCTGGTTTGACCAGAAGACGAACGGGGGAACGCCGGCCGTTGAGACGAACGCATCGGCCGCGACCGATGGGCCGGCCGACGGGCGGAAACTGCTGAGGGCGTCCGTCCAGGTCCTTGTCGGACTTCTGGTCTTGGTCGGCTCGTCGCACATCCTCGTCTGGGGCGCGGTGGACTTCGCGAAGTTCGTCGGCGTGAGCGACCTCGTGATCGGCCTGACGATCATCGCGGCGGGGACGTCCCTGCCGGAACTCGCGAGCGCGGTCGCGTCCGCGCGGCGCGGCGAGCACGAGTTTGTCTTGGGGAACATCATCGGGTCAAATCTCTTCAACATGCTGGCCGTCGTCGGCATCGCGACGTTCCTTTCGCCGTTCAAGGCGACGGCGGACGGCGCGCCGGCGTTCTCGCCCTACATCCTGACGCGCGACCTGCCGGTCATGGCCGTCCTCTCGCTCTCGATCTTCGCGTTCGGCCTCAACTGGCGGTATCCGACGCGGGCGGGGCGCATTGCCCGCTGGGAGGGCGTTCTCTGGATTCTGTCGTTCATCGGCTATTCGGTCGTCATGCTCCTTCAGGAAACAAGCTGCTCAAGGTGATCTATGTCTCATGTCATTGCCATTGATGGCCCGTCGGGTGCGGGCAAGAGTTCGGTCTCGCGACTTGTCGGGCAGCGGCTCGGCTATCTGCATGTCGATTCGGGTGCGCTTTACCGCATCATGACCTGGCAGTGCCTCGAAAACCGCGTGGACACGTCGAATCCCGAGGCCGTCGCCGCGTTCGCCGCGACCGTCGCGGTCGAGTGCCGCCCCGAAGCGGGCGCGATCGCCTACTTCGTGAAGGGCGAGAAGCCGGGCAACCGCATCCGCACGCCCGAAATCAATGCGCATGCTTCGTCCGTCGCGACGGTGAAGGCCGTGCGCGACCGCATTACGGCGATTCTGCGCGGCCTGACGGCGCACGGCAATCTCGTCGTCGAGGGGCGCGACATCACGACGGCCGTCTTCCCCGACACGCCTGCGCGCTTCTACCTCACGGCCAGTGCCGAGGCCCGTGCGCGCCGGCGGCAGCGGGAAGAGGTGGCCAAGGGCATCGCGAACCAGAGCGAGGCCGCCGTGAAGGCTTCGCTCCTGGCGCGCGACGCGATCGACTCGACGCGGAAGTACGCGCCGCTTCGCAAGGCGGACGGCGTTTTGGAGATTGATTCGAGCGACCTCACGCTCGACCAGGTCGTCGAGACGGTTCTCGCGGCGTTGCCGGCGGACTGGCGGGCGACGGGCCGTCTGAAACTGAGTCTGGATTCGATCCGGAATCAGGCGGACGCCTGGGCGGCCGCGCACGTGACGCTGCCGACGTTCGACATCGCCGCCGTGCGCGCGCAGACGCAGCAGACGCCCGAATGGGTGCATTTCGGCGCGGGCAACATCTTTCGGGGCTTCATCGGTTCGCTGAACCAGCGGCTTCTGAACGAAGGTCTCACGAAGACGGGCATTATCGCCTGTGAAACGTTTGACGCGGACGTCATTGACCGAATCTACACGCCGTTCGACAGCCTGACGCTGAACGTCCTCCTGAATCCGGACGGCACGACGACGCGCGAAGTCCTCGCGGGCGTCGCCGAGGGGCTGAAGGCGGACTTCGCCGACTCCGCGTCCGCCGCGCGTCTGAAGGCGATCTTCCGTGCGCCGTCCCTCAAGATGCTTTCGTTCACGATCACCGAGAAGGGCTATGCGTTTCGCACGCCGGACGGTGCCTATCTGCCGGCCGTCGCGGCCGACTTGAAGGACGGCCCTGCGACTGCGCGCCATGTTCTGGCGATCGTCTGCGCGCTTCTGTTGGAGCGCTTCAACGCCGGCCGTCTGCCGCTGGCCGTCGTCTCGATGGACAACTGCTCGCACAACGGCGAGAAGCTGAAGGCCGCCGTCGTCGAGATTGCCGAGGCCTGGCGGGCGAACGGATTCGTGACGGACGCCTTTCTCGCCTATCTCGACGACGCCTCGACGGTCGCGTTCCCGTGGTCGATGATTGACAAGATCACGCCGCGTCCGCATCCGAGGGTTGAAGCGTCGCTCGCCGCCGACGGTCTTGCGGACATGACGCCGATCGTCACGTCGAAGAAAACGTTTATCGCGCCGTTCGTAAACGCCGAGCGGCCGCAGTACCTCGTCGTCGAGGACACGTTCCCGAACGGACGTCCGCCGCTTGAGAAGGCGGGTGTCTACTTCTGCGACCGCGCGACGGTGAACAAGACCGAGACGATGAAGGTGACGACGTGCCTCAATCCGCTCCACACGGCGATGTCGATGTACGGCTGCCTTCTCGGCTACACGCTCATCTGCGAGGAGATGAAGGACGCGGACATCGTCCGCCTTGTCCGGCGGCTGGGCTATGTCGAAGGTCTGCCGGTCGTCGTCGATCCGAAGATCCTTTCGCCGAAGGCGTTTCTCGACGAGGTCGTCACGGCGCGTCTGCCGAACCCGTTCATGCCGGACGATCCGCGACGCATCGCGACGGACACGTCGCAGAAGGTCGGCATTCGTTTCGGCGAGACGGTCAAGAGCTCGATCGCCGCCGGACGCGACTTGAACGAACTTGTCGCGATTCCGCTCGCGCTCGCGGGCTGGTTTCGCTACCTGCTCGCCGTCGATGACGCGGGCAAGCCGATCGAGGTCTCGCCCGATCCGCTCAAGGACGAGTTTCAGGCGGCGCTCAAGGACGTCGTCTGGAATGACCCCGCGTCGTACAAGGGCGACCTGCGACCGCTCCTCGCGAACGTCGCGCTCTTTCATGTCGATTACACGCAGACCCCGCTTGCCGACCGCATCGAAGGCTATTTCATGCGGCTCTTGGAGGGGCCGGGCGCGGCGCGGCGGCTTCTTCAGTCGGAACTGGCCTGACGGACGCCTGGAACGTGTCGCGGACGGAATCCATGGATGCGCGTGATTCGGATGCCTCTTGGGAGACGGCGCGGCTCGCGCGTCAGATCGACGCGCTTCAGCGCACGCGGTCATATGCCGTCTTCGCCGCGTTCATTCGTGAGGGCGCCGTGCGCCGATGGGTCAGCTCCGCGCTGGGCTTGACGGACGCCGACGTGGCGGCGGCGCTCGTCGATTTGGACAACCGACAGGCCACGTTTCTGCCGGAGACGATTGACGACCTGGCGCCGCGCACGGCGCGGAAGCTGCGCGCGATCTTCGAGTTCGTCAAAGTCCAGCTCCGCAAGAAGAGCCCGCAGACGCTGCTTGCCGCCATTTGCGGCGCGGGACAGTCCGAGGCGCACGTGCGAGCGACCGGGGATGTGGCGTGTCTGGATGTGGACAGGGGGTCGCCATGCGCGGCGGCGGCCGACTTGCCGAAGGCGTGGAAACTGCATCTGCCGGTTCCGCCGCCGTTTCGTGCGATGGAAAAGATTTCGCCGACGCGGCTGGATGGCTACGCGCGCTGTCCGTTCACGGCTTTCCTGAACGACAAGGAGGTCTTGGGCTCGCGTCGGGTGGAGGGCCATCTGACGGAACTGCCGCGTTGGGAGTGCGGCAATCTGGTGCATGCGGCGTTGGAGGCGTTCGGCCTTTCGGACGTGAAGGATGCCGCGTCGCCGGCGGCGATTCGCGCGTTCCTTGAAGCGCAGGTCGACGACTTGCTGACGGCGCGCTTCGGCGCGTCCGTTCCTCAGGCCGTGCAGGCGCAGGGCATGGACATCAAGCGGCGGCTGGCGAACTTTGCCGTTCGTCAGGCCGTCCGGCGTGCCGAGGGTTGGCGGATCGTCGCCGTCGAGCGTCGCCTCGAACAGCCGTTTTCGTTTGTGCGGCCGGACGGCACGACGGGCCATGTGCGCGTCTACGGCAAGTGCGACCGCATTGACGTCAACGAGACGACAGGGGCGTGGCGCATCGTCGACTACAAGATGTGGGACACGGCTGCGAGTTTGTCGGCCGACCGCCGTCGGGACGGGCGTCCGCACGAGGGCGGTTTTCAGCTGCCGCTCTACTGCGCGCTGCTGGACGCGGCGGAGGACGAGGCGTTGGCCGCTGCGACGCGCGACCGTATTTCGGCGGGCTACTGCATTCTCGGGCAGACGGCGGATGACGTGCTCTTTGCCGATTCGCAGGTGGACGGCACGCGCCTGTCCGACGTCGAGGCGGCGGCGCGGCGGCTGTTCGTGCGCCTCGAACGCGGAATCTTCTGGCCGCCGAGTCCGGCACGGGCGTGGCGACGCGACTTCGGGGACTGGCTGGCGCCCGCGCCCGAAGCGACGGTTGACGAAGACTGGATTGCAGATCAGGAAGCGCGGCTCAAGGCCGCAGAAGAGGAGGGCGCATGACGTTGGCCGAGCGGCTGGTTGAACTTCTGAAGGCGCGGGGACTGACCTGCGCGACGGCCGAGAGCTGCACGGGAGGTGGCGTTGGCTCGGCCCTCACGGCGGTCCCGGGTTCGAGCGCCGTCTTCCTCGGCGGCGTCATCTCGTACGCGAACGCCGTCAAGCACGATGTCCTGGGCGTTTCGGCGGCAACGCTCGACACGGTCGGGGCGGTTTCGCCGGAGACGGCGGCGCAGATGGCGGAAGGCGCGCGTCGGCTGACGAAGGCTGACTTGGCCGTGTCCGTGACGGGCATCGCCGGGCCGGACGGCGGATCGGCCGAGAAGCCGGTTGGGCTGGTCTGGTTCGGCCTGGCGACGCCCGGCGGCACACGCACGGAGCGGGCGATTTTCGCGGGTGACCGCGCGGCGGTGCGGGAACAGGCCGTGCGGCATGCGCTGGGCATGCTGACGGCCGCCTCTCTGGACGCAAATCACGGTTGAGGGCGCGGAATGGTTCTGTTCGGATTTCGGAGAAAGGAGGCGTCGCCTGTCGCGGCGACCGTTCCGTCCGTCTCGGCGAGCGAGACGGGCCTCGCGCGCACCGACAATCAGGATCATGTCTTCGTCGATGACGTGCGCCTGGTCTACTGCGTCGCGGATGGCGTCGGCGGCGGTTCGGACGGCGCGTACGCAAGCGAGCTTGTCTGCGCGAACCTGAAGATGGTCACGTATGCGGCGGACGACACGTTCAAGTCCCGCACGTCGGCCGTGGAGAAGGCGATCGAGGACGCGAATGCCGCGCTCTTCGCGCGGGCGCGGGAGCGGAGCGTGCCGCTGATCGCCTCGACGGTCGCCGCGCTCGTCCTCGATCCCGCGAACCCGCGCCATGCGGCGGTCTGCCACGTCGGCGACAGCCGGATCTACCGCATTCGGCGCGGCATGCCCGAACTCCTGACGCGCGACCACCGCCTCGGCGGCGGCCATGTGCTGACGCGCGCCGTCGGCGCGTCGGAGACGGTGCGCCCGGAGTGGCTGGAGATCGATTCGACGGATTCGTCGCGTTTCCTCCTCTGCACGGACGGCGTCCATGACGTCGTCTCGGCGGGGCGGCTCGCGGCGTTTGTCTCGGCCGCGCCGACGCTGGAGCTGGCCGCCGCGCGTTTGTCGGCGGACGTCGTTCGCCAGGGCGCGCCCGACAACTATTCACTTGTCTTGCTGGAGGTTTGAGAGAATGAACGAAGGAGAGCGGCTTCAGAACATCTTGGCGCATGCGGGGGTGGCCTCGCGGCGGGGCGCGGCGACGCTGATTGAGTCCGGCGTCGTAACCGTGGACGGTCTCGTCGTCAAGGAGCCTGGTGCGCGCTTCGACGCGACCGCCGAGATTCGCGTGAACGGACGGCCGATTGTCGCGGCGGAGCGGAAGCGGACGGTCGTGCTCAACAAGCCCGTCGGCGTCCTTTCGACGATGAGTGACCCGTTCGGCGGACCGACCGTCGCCGAACTCGTGAAAACGCCCGAACGCCTAGTGCCGGTCGGACGTCTCGACAAGGATTCGGAGGGCTTGCTCCTCATGAGCAACGACGGCGACCTCGTCAACCGCCTCACGCATCCGCGCTTTGAGCACCGCAAGACGTATCTCGTCAAGGTCGCGGGACGTTGGAGCGCGGACAAGCTCGCGACGCTGCGCTCGCCGCTCACGCTGGACGATGGCTACACGATCCGTCCCGTGCCCGTCGAGGAGGTGCGCGACTTCGGCGCGAACGTGCGCCTGCTCAAGTTCGTCCTCACGGAAGGGCGCAAGCGTCAGATTCGCAAGATGTGCTCGGCGGCGCATCTCGTCGTCCTGTCGCTTCGACGCATCGCCGTCGGCTCGTTCGAGTTGCCGCGCGATCTCGCGCCGGGCGCCTGGCGCGACCTGACGGCGAAGGAAATCGAGTCGCTGACGGACGGTACGCGATGACGGTTCTCGGAATCGACACGTCGCTTCGCTCGACGGGCTACGGTGTCCTGGAGGTGCAGGGGTCGCGGCTTCGGATGCTGGACTGCGGCAACATCCGCAACGCGCCGAGGCTGTCGTTGACGGCGTGCCTCAGGGCGATCCACGCGAAAGTCGTCGAACTTGTCGCGGCGTTCGCGCCGGACGTGATGGCGATCGAGTCCGTCATCTACGGAAAGAACGCGGGCACGATGCTTGTCCTCGGCGAGGCGCGCGGCGCGGTGCTGACGGCGGCGGCGGACGCGGGGCTGCCGGTCTACGAGTACGAGCCGCGCCGGATGAAGAAGGCGATTTGCGGAAACGGCCTTGCGGAGAAGGAGCAGATCCAGCGCATGGTCAAGACGCTGCTCGCGCTTCCCGAACTGCCGCAGAACGACGCGGCGGACGCTTTGGGGCTGGCGATTTGCCACGCCCATTCGCAGTCGCGCTTTTCTCAGGAGAAACCGATATGAATGACTTTCCCGAATACGAACTCTCTGGCATCGAGAACATTGTGCGCGGCGTGTGCGTTGTGGACGGGCGCGTCCTTCTCTGCCGCCCGAAAAAGGGTGGCTATACCTATCTGCCGGGCGGACACATCGAGTTCGGCGAGACGTCACGCGCCGCGCTGGTGCGCGAGATGAAGGAGGAGACGGGGCGGGACGCGACGGCGGGCGATTTGCTGGGCGTCGTCGAGAGCCAGTTCGAGCAGCATGGCAAGAAGCACTGCGAGATCTCGCTCGTCTATCGGCTGGATCTGGGCGCGGCCGTCGGGGCAGAGCCCGTCGTCGCGCAGGAAGACTGGATTGAGTTTGTCTGGTGGCCCGTGGCGCGTCTGGACGAGGCGAACCTGCTGCCGCCTGACATGGCGCGCTACGTCGTCGCGTAGCGGAATCCGTCGGCCTGCCGCCGGCAGGGCATGGCGGCGGATGCGACGTCAGACGGCGGCAAGAAGTTCCGCGAGCTTGCGTGCGGGGGTTCGCCCCTTGAGATCGACGACCTTGGCGATATCCCGTCCGCCCGCCTTGTAGAAGACCGCGCGCGCGTCCTTGACGTCGACGTGCGCATACCCCGCGTTCGCGCAGAGGACGCGGAAGCGCGCGATGCGGACGTATTCCTCGGCCTCGGGCGGAAGCGGGCCGAAGCGGTCCTTCATCTCGGCGGCGAGCGCGCGCACGACGCGCACGTCCTGCGCTTCGGCGAACCGCTTGAGGAACGAGAGCCGCTGCACGTCCTCTTCGATGTAGTCGTAGGGGAGGCGCGGGTTCGCGAAGTCGAGGTTGAGCTTCACGTCGACGATCGCCTTGACTTTCTCGCCCTTCAGTTGCGCGATCGTGCGCTGGAGAAGCTGGCAGTAGAGGTTGAAGCCGATGGCGGCGATGTGGCCCGACTGCTGCGAGCCGAGCAGGTTGCCCGCGCCGCGCAGTTCGAGATCGCGCACGGCGAGGTTGAAGCCGCTGCCGAGTCCGCCATGTCGCTTGAGGGCCGTCAGGCGTTCGCGCGCGTCTGCGTCGATGTCACCGGACGGCGGTAGCAGGAAGTAGGCGTAGCCCTGGCGAGCGGCGCGCCCGACGCGGCCGCGCAGCTGGTAGAGGTCGGCCATGCCGAACGTGTCCGCCCGGTCGATGAGAATCGTGTTCGCGCGCGGAATGTCGATGCCGGACTCGATGATCGTCGTCGCGAGGAGAATGTCGTAGACGCCGCGTTCGAAGTCGCGCATCTTCTTGGCGAGCGCGGCCGTGTCCATTTGCCCGTGCGCGACGACGAGGCGCGCGTTCGGACAGAGGGCCTTGAGTCGCCGTTCGATCTTGCCGATTGTCTGGACGCGGTTGTGGAGAAAGTAGACTTGTCCGCCGCGTCCGATTTCGGATTCGATGGCCGCGCGGACGGTCTCGTCCGCATCGCGCACGATGCGCGTCTCGACGGCGACGCGGGCGCGCGGCGGCGTGCGCAGGAGCGAGAGGTCGCGCGCGCCCGTCATGGAGAGGTAGAGCGTGCGCGGAATCGGCGTCGCCGAAAGCGTGAGGACGTCGGCTGTTGCGCGCAGACGCTTGAGGAATTCCTTGTGGCGCACGCCGAAACGCTGTTCCTCGTCGATGATGATGAGCCCGAGGTCGTGGAAGCAGATGCGCGAGGAGAGGATGGCGTGCGTGCCGATGACGATGTCGCACGCGCCGGTCGCCAGCCGCTGGAACGTGCCCTTGTGCGTGCCGGACGTCTGGAAGCGCGAGACGGACTCGATGCGGATGGGCGTGCCGTCGAAACGCGAGGTGAACGTCTCGAAGTGCTGTTCGGCAAGGACGGTCGTCGGCGCGAGGACGGCGACTTGCTTGCCGTTCATCGCGGCGACGAAGGCCGCGCGCATGGCGACTTCCGTCTTTCCGTAGCCCGCGTCGCCGCAGATGAGGCGGTCCATGGGCTTGTGCGCGGCGAGATCGGTGTCGATGGCGTCGATGGCGGCGACCTGGTCGTCCGTCTCCTCGTAGGGGAAGGCCGCGTCAAAGGCGTCGCGTCCGTCGCAGTGGACGTCATAGGCGAAGCCGGGGGCCGTCTCGCGTTTGGCCTGCGTCTCCAGAAGGGCGGCGGCAAGGTCGGAGACCGCCTTCTGCGCGTCTTTCTTGTCCTTCTCCCAGCGTTTGCCGTCGAGGCGGTGCAGATGCACGGCTTCGCCCTTGACACCGACGTAGCGCGAGAGGAGGTGGGCGTGCGCGGCGGGCACGTGCAGTTTCGCGCCATCCGCGTACTCGATTGTGAAGACTTCGCTTCGCTTGCCGGCGACGAGGATTTCGGACGAGCCGATGTAGCGGCCGACGCCGTAGTCGACGTGGACGACGTATTCGCCGGGCTCGAGGTCTTCGAAGTCGTTGAGGCGTGGGCCTTGAACGAGCGCGGCGTTCGTGTGGACATGCGCCTTTCGCTTCGTGAAGACGCGGTCAGCCTTCGTGACGACGACGAGGTTGCCGATTTCGAATCCGCCGGACAGGTCGTCGAGGCGGACGATGGTTGCGCCGCGCCGTTCGGCGGCGGCGAGATGCTGGTCGAGACGCTTGCGCGCCGCGTCGAAAAGTTCGGGATGATGCGCCTCGTCCGCACCCAGTTCGGCGAAGCCGGGAAGGGGGGCTGTCGCAAAGTTGTAGGTCGGAATGCCGGGCGGCGGCGGATCGCCAGAGAAAATGAGCGA
>CAYQUI010000016.1:10935-26433 GCA_964420685.1 uncultured Lentisphaeraceae bacterium
GCTTGTTCGCCGTCCGTAGCAGACACCTTCTGTCGGCTGTCCTCTGTCCTTTGTCCGTCTCCCGTCTCTTGTTCGTCTCCTGTTTCGACGTGTCCTTCGGCAGTACTTTTTCTCAGCAACGGTCCGAGGGCATATTCGTTGTGCTCCAGTGCGAGAATCACCGCCCCCAGCGGCAGGAAATCAAGGAGCGTTGCCTCCTCCGCATATGATCCTTGCTCCTTGCCTCTTGATCCTTCTTCACTTTCACCTCCACCTTCTTTTCCTCGTATCGGCAGAAATTCCGCTTCGAGGATGCGTGCAATTGAGATCTGTGTCGCGGGATTGAAGGTGCGCAGACTTTCGAGGTCATCGCCGAAAAACTCGGCGCGTATGGGAAACTCGTCGCCGGGACTCCAGACGTCAACAATGCCGCCACGCACAGAGAAGTCGCCCTCCTGTTCGACCTGAGGCATCCGCACATAGCCAATTTCTGTTAGTTTTTCGGCAAGTTCTGTTAATTTTAGCGAATTTCCCTCACACCCCCTGGGGCCTGTCCCCACGATTTCCCCCATGCTCTCCTTGGGGTCTGTCCCCGCGTTTTCCCCGACGAGTCCGGGGTCTGTCCCCAATGAACCCCTGGGGCCTGTCCCCGGTTCTGGACGTTTCGTCGTAATCCGAATACTGGGGACAGGCCCCAAGGGTACTGCGGCGGCGAGGGCGGGGAACGCGGCGACAACGATGCAAGGGTAAGGGGACAGACCCCAGGCCTTAATCGCGGCAAGCGTCTTGAGCCGTTGGCCAAGCGCGCCTTTGTCATTGTCAAAAAGATGCGGAAATTCGAGTATTCTTGCGTTTTTGTGGTCACCCCCCTGGGGCCTGTCCCCAGCTTGTCCCCGAGGTCTGTCCCCAGTTTGTCGCGATAGGGGATGTTGGGGACAGGCCCCAGGGGCGGCGGGTGGGGTTGAGCCTTGGGGCCTGTCCCCAAGGCTCTGCAGGAGGAGGTGCAGGTCGTCGGCAAGGCGGTCGGCTTCGGGTAGACCGGGCGTGAGGGCGAGGACGAGGCGGTTGGGGTGTGCGAGCGAGAGGGCGAGAAACGCATCGGCCGAACCCGTCAGCGAGGGAATGGAAATCGCGGGGACAGACCCCAGGGGCGTGGGGACAGGCCCCGGGGGCGTGAAAAGCGAGGTGAAGAGCGAAAGTGCGTTTTTCATCTGATTCGCATAGTATAGCACAATTATTTGATATAATATGAGAATCTTCCCGAAAGCTGAAGCGGCGAACCTTCCGAAAGCCGAAGAGGCGAACCTTTGTGGAAGAATTTTAGAAAGGCGAAAGGCAAAGAGATGAAGACAATCGGCGTTGGCATTTTGGGTTTTGGAACGGTTGGCGCAGGCGTGGCGGACGGCCTCTTGAAGCACCGTGACGTCATGGCGAAGCGGTTGGGCGTGGACATCGCCCTCCGTCGAATCGCCGACCTTGACATCACGACGGATCGTGGCATCGCTGTCCCGGCTGGCGTCCTGACAACGGACGCGGCGGCGGTCATCGCCGATCCGGACGTTCAGATCGTCGTCGAGACGATCGGCGGCACGGGCATCGCGAAGAAGCTCGTCCTCGACGCGCTCCAGGCGAAGAAGTGCGTCGTCACCGCCAACAAGAAGCTCCTCGCGGAATACGGCAAGGAAATCTTCGACACGGCGGCTGCCAACGGCGTCGACCTCTACTTCGGCGCGTCCGTCGGCGGCGGCATTCCGATCATCCGCGTCGTCCGCGAGGCACTTGCCTCGAACGACATCGAGTCGATCCACGGCATCCTGAACGGCACGTGCAACTACATCCTGACGCGCATGGAGCGCGAAGGCGCGCCGTTCGACGCCGTCCTCAAGGACGCGCAGCGGCTCGGATACGCCGAGGCCGACCCTTCCCTCGACATCGACGGCTTCGACACGGCCCACAAGGCCTGCGTCCTCACGGCGCTCGCGTATGGCTTCCAGCCGACGCTGGAGCAGGTGCAGGTCGAGGGCATCCGCAACCTGGACGGCGTTGACGTCAAGTATGCGGCGGACTTCGGCTATCGCATCAAGCTTCTCGCCGTCGTCGCAAAGGACGGCGACGAGGTGGAGGTCGGCGTCCATCCGACGCTCATCCCGTTCTCGCACATGCTGGCGAGCGTGAACGACGCCTTCAACGCGGCGATGGTGAAGGGCGACATGTCGGACTACACGATGTACTACGGGCGCGGGGCCGGGCGCGCGCCGACCGCCTCGACGGTCGTCGGCGACATCGGCGACATCGCGCGCAACCTGGCCCACGGCGAGACGCGCTATGCGCGCGGTGTCCCCAACTATGCCGAAGGCCAGCTGAAGCTGCGCGCGGCCGGCGACATCGTCTCGAAGTTCTACGTGCGGCTCCTGGTCGCGGACAAGCCGGGCGCGTTCGGCACGATCGCGTCCATTCTCGGCAAGCATGGCGTCTCCATCTCGGCCGCGACCCAGAAGGATCCGGCGTCGGCGTCTGGCTCTGCGGCCGAAACGGGCTATGCGCCCGTCGTTGCGCTCACGCACGAGGCGAAGGCGCGCGACCTGGAGGCGGCGCTGGCCGAGATCAAGGCCTCTGGCGTCGTTGCCGAAGACCCTGTCAAGCTGCGGGTAATCTGACGCCCTTCACCGTTCGCTGCACGAGGTAAATGCCATGAAGATGTCTGTCAAGAGGATGTCGTCGAAGTTTTTGTGCGGGGCTTCCCTGCTGCTCGCCTGTGCGGCGGCGGCCGTCGAGCCGTGGGAAGACCCTCAGGTGAACGAGATCAACCGCTTGCCCGCGCGCGGTGTCGCCGTGCCGTGCGAGAGCGAGCAGTTGGCCTTTGACATTCTTCAGCAGAAGCGTCCCAAGAGCGATTCGCGCTGGGTCATTCCCCTGTCGGGGACATGGGACTTCTGCTGGAAGCGTTCGCCCGAAGTCGCTGACTGGGAGAAGGCGGTGCGCCTCGCGGTGCCGGGCTGCTGGCAACTTCAGGGCGTCTTCGATCCGCCGCTCTACTCGAATTCGTGCTATCCGTTCGCGCGTGACGTGCCGCGCGTCATGAAGGCGCCGGACGATCCGTCGTGGACGGCGACGACGTACCGCAATCCGGTCGCGCTTTACCGGACGACCTTCACGCGCCCGTGGCGGTGGTTCTTCCGCAAGACGACGCTTCATTTTGACGGCGTCTCGTCCGCGTTCTTCGTGCGCGTGAACGGCAAGGCCGTCGGCTACGCCGAGGACAGCCGTCTGCCGTCCGAGTTCGACCTCACGCCCTATCTCAAGTGGTTTGGCGCGAATACGCTGGAGGTCGAGGTCTACAAGCACTGCGACGGCAGCTATCTGGAAGACCAGGACTTCTGGCGGCTGTCGGGCATCTTCCGCGACGTCTACCTCGTCTCCGAAAGCAAGTCCGCGCCGTTCGACCTCATTGTCGAGACGAAACTGTCGGACGACCTGACGCGCGGCTCGTTCACCGTGCGCGACGAGAAGGGGAACGTCCTCAAGGTGCGCGACGTCCCGGACGTGCGGCTCTGGAATTGCGAGATGCCCTACCTCTACGTCACGCCGATCGAGCACAAGTGGGGCTGGTGGATTTTCGGCGGCACGGACTATCGGGCCGTTTCGTTCGGCTTCCGCAAGATCGAAATCAAGGATGCCGTCCTCTACATCAACGGCAAGCGTGCGCTCTTCAAGGGCGTGAACCGGCACGAGATGGAGCCGTCGACCGGCTACGCGGTGACGCTGGCGGGCATGAAGAAGGACATCGAGGTGCTCAAGGCGTTCAACGTCAATGCCGTGCGGACGAGCCACTATCCGAACGTGTCCGACTGGTACGACCTCTGCGACCGCGAGGGCCTCATGGTCTGCTGCGAGGCGAACGTCGAGGCGCATGGCTTTGACATCTACAGCGGGACGGATGCGATTTCCTTCCGTCCGGACTACCGGAAAAGCCATGTCGAGCGCAACGAGCGCATGGTCCGGACATTCCGCAACCACCCCTCGATCGTGATCTGGTCGCTCGGCAACGAGACGGGCTACGGGCCGAACTTCAAGGACGCCTACAAGGCGGTGCGCGCGCTGGACGCGACGCGCCCGATCCAGTACGAGAACTACTGCCGCCATCGTCTGGGCGGCTTCTCGCCGGAGACGGCGCGGAAGAACGGGCTGACGGGCGACGAGGAGTCCTTCACGGACATCGAGGCGCCGATGTACGCGCAGCCGTGGTTTGCCGAGGCGTATGTCTCGAACAGTCCGGCCAAGCCCTACGTCCTCTGCGAATATACGCATGCGATGGGCAACTCGAACGGCGGCCTCCAGAAGTACTGGGATCTTGCGCGCAAGTACCCGTCCTTCCAGGGCGGTTTCGTCTGGGATTTCGCCGACCAGGCCCTTTGGAAGACGGATGCGCGCGGCACGTGGCTCGCCTACGGCGGCGACTTCGGCGACAAGCCGAACGACGACAACTTCAACTGCAACGGACTCTTTGACGCCCTGCGCAATCCGCATCCGGGCGCGTACGAGCTGAAGCACGCCTACCAGAACATGACGTGCGAGGCGTTCGACTTCGCGACGGGGAAGGTGCGCGTCCGCAACGGGTTCGCGTTCATCGACCTGGACGACTACGTCTGCGAATGGACGTCGCGCGATGCGGACGGACAGCCCGCCGCGCGCGGCCTTTTTGAGCTGGGCGAGTTGCCGCCGGGCGAGGAGAAGGAGTATGCGCTTGAGGACTTCCGGGGCGATTCGGTCGTCTTCCGCTTCCTGGACGGGCGCGACTGCGTGGCGTGGGATTCGTTTGCTCGCCCCTTCGTTCCCCAGGCTCTCCAACATCCAAACATTCAACCCCCCAAACATCCTGACGGCTCAACGCCCAAGCTCGCCTTCAACTTCTGGCGTGCGCCGACGGACAATGACCGTGGCTGGAAGATGCCGGATGTCTGCAAGGTCTGGAAGGACGCGACCGCGACGCAGAAGTTGCCGGCGGGCGTGACGAGCGACCTCAAGACCGTGCGGCTGGAGGATGGCCGTCTGCTCGTGGACTGGACGCTCACGGTGCCGAAGGGCCTGCCGCCGATTCCGCGCGTGGGCCTTACGTTCACCGTGCCGAAGACGAATGCCGTCGAGTGGCTTGGTCTGGGCCCCTGGGAGAACTATGCCGATCGCGCGACGGCGGCGATCTACGATGTTCACCGCGCGTCCGTCGGCCTCGTTTCGGGCCTTGCCGATCCGAAGACGGAGACAATTTCCTATCCGGCAGACCGTCTCAATCCTGACAACTACATTGAGCCGGGCGAGCAGGGCTATCGCACGCGCTGCCGTCGCCTCACGGTCGGCGCTCTCACGGTCGAGGCGCTGAATGCGCCGTTCGGATTCAACGTCTGGCCGTATCCGCAGACGATGCTTGAAGGCAAGAAGCACCAGTGGGAACTGTCGGAGGCGGACGAGCTGACGGTCAACATTGATGCCGTGCAGATGGGCGTCGGCGGCGATGACAGCTGGGGAGCGCGCCCGCACGACGAGTTCATGCCGAAAGACGGCGTCTATCGCCTCGTCTTCACGATGCGGAAGTAGCGCGGCGCGACGACGCGACTGTCGCGTGGACGGGGCGGCTCACGGGCCGCCCCGTCTGCTTCAGATAAATGGCAACAGGAGCGCGGGCGCGAGCAGGAGCGAGTCGAACATGTCGAGCAGACCGCCGAGTCCCGCCGGCATGAAGGTCGCCGAGTCCTTGACCCCGACCCAGCGCTTGAGCTTCGACTCGATGAGGTCGCCGAGCGTTCCGACGAGCGCGGCGGCGATGCCGAACGCGAGGGCCTTGGGCGCGCCGAAGTGCGTGAGCGGCAGGAAGGCGCACGAGACGAGGCACGAGCCGAAGACCGAGCCGAAAAGACCTTCCCAGCTCTTGTTCGGCGAAATGGTCGGGCAGAGCTTGTGCGTCCGCCCGCGCAGTTTCTGCGCGCTCACGCCGAACGCGAAGCCGCCCATGTCCGAGATTTTCACGATGGCGATGACGTAGAGGAGCATGACGCTTCCGAACCGTCGGGCGATGAGCGGCAGGACCGAGAACGTCATGGCGATTAGGAATCCGAAAAGGATGGCCGCGCCGAGGGTCTTCAGCCGCTCTTCGCGGATTTTGCGGCGCAGGAGAAGGGCGAGCTCGACCCCGGCGAGGGCGGCGAGCGCAAGGCAGACGGGGCGGAACCAGGCCACGGGGGCGTAGAGAATGGCGCAGACGGCGAGGGTCGCCGTCGTCAGTGCGGTCACGATGCGTCGGACAATGGGATTCATCAGGGGAAACTCCTGTTCGCTTTTCGTTGTTCGAAATGGATTGCCGCGTATTCTATCAAATTCTCGCCTTTGGCACAAAGCCCCCCCCCCCCCTGTGGGGCAGGGGTTTAGTCGCGACGGAGGGCAATTGCGTCGAGACGCTTGTCGCTGACCTTCTCGAATGTCTTGAGTTCGGGGGCGAAGAGCTGAAGGCGATACTCCTCCAGCAGCCAGCGGTAGCGCGCGAGCGCGGAGGGGTCGGTGTTTTCGCGGTCTTTGAGCGCGTCGCGGTAGCGTTGCCAGTAGGGCGCGAAGCGCGCTTCCTTCGCGCGGTCGGAGGCCGGCGAGACCTTGGCGCGCGCGAGGCGTACGTCAAGGGCCTTCAGGTAGCGCGGATAGCGGCGGAGAATGTCGAGCGGCACGGTCTTCGGAAATCCCCGGAACGTCAGCCATGCCAGTTCCTCCAGCACGGCGTCCGTCGTCGCTTCCGGATACGCGCCCGTCGCGAGCTGGGCGTCGAGCGTGCGCAGCGTCGCGACGGTTTCGCGCACGAGACGCAGGATCTCGGCTTCGGCGCGCAGAAGTTCCTCGGTCGAGCGGACGTCCGTCTTCGCGTCGTTGAGCGTTGCCTTGATGGCGCCTTCGCGCACGTCGGCCTTGAACGCGGCCTCCGTCCAGCCGCGTTCCTGGAGGTAGAGCGCGAAGTCGAGCGGCAGCTTGCCGCGCCCCGAAAAGGGTACCTTGTCCGCCAGTCGCTCGGCAAGCGTCTTTTCGGGCGGCGGTGGCACGAATCGCGTCGCCTCGCCTTGTCCGAGCGCGACGGCGGCGGACTTGTCGCGTGTCGCGAGGAGGACATGTCCGTCTGCATCGTCGCGGACGACGAAGCGCGCCGTGAGGTAGGGCGGCAGACGGACGGTGCGCCAGGCGTCGTCGGGAATGCGGAAGCCCCAGCGGTCGCGCACGGCGCGGCGGAGGACTCGCTCCAGCGTGTCGTTTGGCTCGCCGAGGAGATCCATGAGAATCGCGAGGCTCTCGTCCAGTGGCTTGAGAAGCCGTTGGAGGGAGTTCGGGAGCGAGAGGAGCAGATACGAGACCTTGCGGCGGAGAAGGCCGGGCACGAGCCAGTCGGCGCGCCAGAGCGCGAGCGCGGCGGCGTCGCGCTTCCGCACGGTGCAGGTCAGTCCGTCCGTTTCGGGGTCGTCGGGCGTGTTGCGGTAGGAAAGGCGCAGTTTCGCGCCCTTGATGACGAGGACGTCGGGGAAGTCGCGTGACGAGTCCGCCTCCTTCGGCCACCAGTCCGCGCGCGCGAGGCCAAAGGCCGCGCGTTCCTCTGGCGTCGCGCGCGCGAGCCATTTCGCGAGCGCGGGGGCGTTCGTGACGTCGGCGGGGACGGCGGCGTCGAAGTGCGCGAGGAGGCGCGGCTCGTCGAAGAGCTCGGGGCGGCGCGTCTTTTCGGCGTAGTCTCGGAGGGCCTTGAGGAAGGCCAGCGTCTCGCGGAGCGCGGCGGGCGGACGGGGAAACTCGCCGCCGAGAAGTCCGTGGCGAAAGAAGATCTCGCGTGCTTCGGACGGATTGACGCGCGCGTAGTCGCAGCGGCGCGCCTCGACGATGACGAGCCCGTAGAGCGTGACCTGTTCGGTTGCGCGCACGAAGCCGCTTGTCGCGTCCCAGTGGGGCGAATGGACGTGGTGCTTGCAGAGGTCGCGTGCGACCGGCTCAATCCAGGCGGGGTCGATTTCGGCGGCCGTGCGCGCGAAGAGGCGCGCCGTGTCGACGAGTTCGCCCGCGACGATCCAGGCGGGGAAGGCCTGGGCTTTTGGGGGCCTGGACGTTTGGGAGTTTTGTTGTTTGGGGGAATGGGGGCGTTTGGAGAGGACGGAGCTTGGGTGGAGGGCAAAGCGCAGGGCATGCGCGCCGCGATACTCGCGGTCGTCGGCGTGGTAGTGCCCGAGACGGCCGAGGAGGCCCGTCAAGAGCGCCATGTGGACGGCCGCGTAGAAGACGTCTTTCTCCTTTTCCGTCCGTCCCTGCGGCATTTCGGCGAAGGAAAGGCCCATGCGTCGGCAGAGCGTCTCGAGCTGGCGTGCGAGGTCGCGCCATTCGCGGAGCTTGGGCCAGGAGAGGTAGTTCGTCTGGGCGAGCCGTCGCGCCTTTGACTGGGAGAGGGCATCCGTTTCGCGCGTCCACCAGTCCCAGAGCGCGCGCGTCGAGAGGAAGTCCGACCTCGGGACGCGCCACTTCGCGTGGGCTTGCGCGGCCTTCTCGCGTTCGTCGATTGGGCGACGGCGCGGGTCGTCGCACGCCAGCGCCGCGACGATGGGGAGGACGCACGGCAACACGGCGTTGTCGCTTGCCGCGAGAAGCATGCGCGCAAGGCGCGGCTCCAGCGGGATGCGCGCGAGGCGGCGGCCGACGTCGGTGAGCGCGTAGCCGCTCTTGATCGCGCCGAGTTCAAGGAGTTCCCGCAGGCCTTCGCGCACCATCGCGGGCTTCGGCGGGTCAATGAACGGGAACGTGTCGATGTCGCCGAGGCGGAGGTCAAGCATCGTCAGGATGACGCCCGCGAGCGAGGCGCGCAGGACTTCGGGCGCGGTGTAGGCCTCGCGGCGGAGGAAGTCCTCTTCGGAATAGAGGCGGATGCACGTGCCGGGGCCGAGGCGGCCGCAGCGGCCCGCGCGCTGACGGGCCGAGGCCTGCGAAATCGCCTCGATCTGGAGACGCTGGATCTGCGTGCGGTGGACGTAGCGCGAGATGCGCGCGAGACCCGAGTCGACGACGGCGCGGATGCCGGGGATCGTGACGGACGTCTCGGCGACGTTCGTCGCGAGGACGATGCGGCGGCGCGACGAGAGGCGGAACGCGCGTCGCTGTTCGGCGGCGGGGAGGGACGCGAGAAGGGGAATGAGGTCGAATCGTGTGCCGAAGCACGTTTCGAGATGCGCAAGCGTCTCGCGGATGTCGCGCTCGCCGGGGAGGAAGACGAGGATGTCGCCGGCGTCCGGGAGTTCGCGCACGGCGGCGGCCACGGCGGCAGGAAGGTCGTCCGCGTCCGCCGGCGGACGGTAGCGGACGTCGACGGGAAAGAGGCGGCCGGGGACAGTGACGACGGGGGCTCGAAAGAACGCGGCGAACTTGGCGGTGTCCATCGTCGCGGACGCGATGACGACCTTGAGGTCACGGCGACGCGCGAGGATGCGCGTGAGGATGCCGAGGAGAAAATCGACGTTCAGCGAACGCTCGTGCGCTTCGTCCACGATGATCGTGTCGTAGGCGCGGAGGAGGGGGTCGGCGCGCGTCTCGGCGAGAAGGACGCCGTCCGTCAGGAACTCGACGCGCGTCTCCGGGCCGAGCGCGCGCGCGTAGCGGTGGCGGTAGCCGACGAGGCCGCCGACGGGCGACGCGAGCTCGTCCGCGACGCGCTCGGCCATCGTCACGGCGGCGAGGCGGCGCGGCTGGGTGACGGCGATGCGGCGGCCCTTCGCGCCGCGTCCGAGCTCAAGCGCCATCTTGGGGAGCTGGGTCGTCTTGCCGGAGCCCGTGTCGCCGCAGACGACGACAACCGGGTTTGCGCGCATGGCCGCGAGAATCTCCGCGCGATGCGCGGAGACGGGCAGTTCTTCGGGATAGGCAATCGTCGGCTCGTCCGTCATGGGTCGTCAAAAAGGATTCGCGTAGTATAGCATTTCTCTGGTCGGCGGAACGCGGGGTTTTTTGGTATAATCCCCGCCATGGAGTCTCAACCAGTCAACATCCTGACCCTCAAGTGGGGAACGCTGTATTCGGCGGACTACGTCAACCGCATCTATCGCGGCGTGAAGGCCCATCTCCACCGCCCGTTCCGCTTCGTCTGCGTGACGGACGATCCGACGGGGCTTGTGGACGGCGTTGAGGCGTGTCCGTTTCCGGCGCGGCCGTCGGGCGTTCAGATGAAGGGCAAGTATGACTGCTGGCCGAACATCTACGTCAAGCTGCTCGTTTTCGAGAAGGGCTTTGCCGGGCTTTCGGGGCCGACGCTCTTCCTTGACATTGACCAGATCGTCGTCGGCGACCTCGACCGCTTTTTCGACTACCGGCCAGGGCAGTTCTGCATCATTCACAACTGGATCGAGTGGCGCAAGCGCCTTTTCCGAAAGGCGCCGTTTTGCGGCAATTCCTCGTGCTTTCGATTTGACGCGGGTGATGCGAGCGACTACGTCTACCGAAACTTCCTGCGGGAGGGGGACGTCGCGCTCGACCAGGCGCACTTCAGTACCGAGCAGCAGTACATGACGCATGCCGTCGGCTTCGACAAGGTGAACTTCTGGCCTGACAACTTCGTCCGCTCGTTCAAGCGCGCCTGCATGTGGCCGTGGCCGCTGAACCATTTCCTCGTGCCGCGTTTCAATCCCGACACGGGCATCCTCTGCTTCCACGGCAAGCCCTCGCCCGAACAGGCGATTGCCGGCTATCGCGGCAAGCACCTCAACACGTGGACGCGCCCCTGTCCGTGGGTGGCGGATCTGTGGGGCCAGTCGTGAAGATCGGCGTCGTGATTCCGGCGTATGACGCCGAACCTTATGTTGCGGACTGCCTTGATTCCCTGCTGGCGCAGACGCAGGGGAATTTCGTCGCGTATGTCATGGACGACGGTTCCCGTGACGGAACGCGCGCGGCCATTGAGGCCTACGCCCGGCGGGATTCGCGCATTCGGCTTTGGCATCAGGAGAATCGAGGAGTCGTCCGGACGCTGAATGCGTTGCTCGATCGGCTGGACGACGACATTGAGGCGGTCGCGTTTCTGGACATTGACGATTTCATCCATCCGGAGATGTTTGCCGTCTTGGAGGATGTGCTTGTCCGTTCGGGGGCGGACGTGGCCGAGTGTCGGGTGGGGCGTGTCGCGGCGACGGATCATCCGGACGTGTGGGCGGCACGCCCATCGCCCTCGTCCGAGTATGAGGAGGTTGATCCGTCCTGCTATTGGCTGAAACGGACGGCCCCGTCCGGCTGGATCAACAAGTGGAACAAGCTTTATCGTCGCGCGGCAATCGGCAATTTGCGCTTTCGGGAAATGCTCTCTTACGAGGAAGACTATTTCTTCGCGTGCGAACTCAATGCGCAGATTCGCCGCAAGGTTCGGCTCGCGGCCGAACTTTACGCCTATCGGCGGAATCCCCGTTCGGCGACATCGGTCGTCCCGTTCCGAAAATACGTCGAGGCGACGCTCGAACGCATTCGCCTCTCTTGTGCGGTCTTCTTGAACGCGGGGCGGGTTCCGCCGACCGTCCGCGCCGAATACGTCGACGACCTCTCGAAGGACGCCTATCGGATGTGCCTGCGGAAGAACCTCAAGAAGAACCGGAATGCGTCTGAGCGTCGTGCGCTTTTCCTGTCGGCGGGCGTGGCTTTGGCGCGACTGGCGCGCGAAGAGGGCTTTTCCCCGACGGGGCTTAGT
This sequence comes from uncultured Lentisphaeraceae bacterium, assembly GCA_964420685.1. Taxonomy (GTDB): domain Bacteria; phylum Verrucomicrobiota; class Kiritimatiellia; order RFP12; family UBA1067; genus UBA1067. The sequence goes on from CAYQUI010000016.1 coordinate 22,637, forward strand.
CTCGTTGAGTCTCTTGTCTGGGGGGCCTCTCGGCGCGGCTGGTATGCGCTGGCGCGGTTCCTTGTGTGGCTGACCTGACGCCTGGAAAATGCGGGGAGGTGCGCGCGGTGGGTTCGCCAACGGTCATTCATTCCGAATTCCTGAATCAGGACATTGATTTGGGCGAACTTGCTCGCGTCGTCGTGTCCGTCCGTGGCGGCCGTTGTCGGCTGACGCCGTTGGCGGTCAAGTGCACGTATCCGGTCTTTCGCGGCGACTGTTCCGACGGGACGTCTGTCTTCGTGAAGGTCGGGCGGCGGGACGAATGGCGGCAGACGGCGCGGCTCCTGTCGGACATCGGGGGCTGTCCGTTCTTCTCGTCCTTCGTGACCGATCGTCCGCTCGACTATCGGGGATCGGCGGTCTTCGTGATGAGCTGGCTTCCGGGGACGGTCGTCTGTCCGGAGGACTTCACGCCACGTCAGACGGCGGCGTTCGCCGCAGGATGCGTGACGCTTTCGGAGGCGTTGTCGCGTACGCACGCATTCATTCCGCTCGCGTCGTCTGCGCAGGACCCTGTTCGGCTTTTCGGCGTCTTGGAGGGCTACTGCCAGCGTCACCCGCTGGCCGGCCGCCTTCTGCGCGCGTTGCGCGAGATTCCAGACGGCGAGCGGACGTATGGGAGTCGTCCGCGGGCGGTCATTCACGGCGACTTCCACGCGAAGAACTTTGGCTTTGACGGCGAGACGTTCGCGCGTGTCGTCGATTTCGACAAGCTGACGCAGGGGCTGGCCTGTTCCGACTGCGCGAACGCCCTGGTCGAGCGATTCTCCTGTCGGCATCTCTCGCGCACGGCACGACGCCGTCTGGCGGCGGTGGCGCGGGATGTCGTAGCCGCGACGCCGTGGTCGCGTGCGGACTTCGTGATTGCCGCGAATGTCCTGCGGCTGTCGTTTGCGGCGCGGCGAATCGAGAAGCATCCGAACGCGCCGTGGGTCGCCGTGGACATCCTGTCCCGCGACCGGAAGATTCGGGAATTCCTGGACTGCCTGTGACGCGCAGGGCCGGTGCGCGATCGCGATATGGTATAATGCGCGCATGAAGCGGAAGATACCCTATGGCATCATGAACCGGCACCTGCGCTGCCCCGTCGCGAATCGGGGACGCAAGTCGGTGAGAGGCGGACAGTCGCAGGGGGAGACGTGTTGAAAACAGGTTTGGACAGTTCGGCAAAGGATTCGAAGCAGGAACGGACGACGATTCTCGTCGTCGGCAAGGGCACGGGATGGTGGGAGTGGTGTCGGGCGGGCAAGCCCTATGATTACGCGCCGAACTACCGTTTCGTTTCAGATCCGTCGTGCACGGACTACGACTGGCTCGTCGTCTACGACGAACTGAAAGAGCCGCTTGACGTGCGTTGCCCGCGCGAGCGGACAATCCTTGCGTTGGACGAACCCGTCAGCATCAAGTCCTATTCGCGGGCGTACTGCCGGCAGTTCGGGCATCTGCTGACGAATCGCCCGTGGGAAGCGGAACGGCATCCGCACTACCATCTGGGGCGCGGGCACTACATGTGGTTCGTCGGGCGCACGCCGTACGAAGTCGATGCCGCCGTCCTGCCGCCGAAGGAACGTCTCGTCTCTGCCATTTGCTCGTCCAAGCAGATGCGGCACACGCGGCATTGGGCACGCTTCAGGCTGATGGAGACGCTGGCTCGCGAGATTCCGGGACTGGACTGGTTCGGCAAAGGCATCCGGGCGTTCGGAAAGAAGTACGAGGTGTCCGATCCGTACAAGTACCAGGTCGTCGTCGAGAACCACATTGCGCCGCACCACTGGAGCGAGAAGATCGCGGATGCGTTCCTGTGCGAGTGCCTGCCTTTTTATGCGGGCGCGCCGGATCTGGCCGACGACTTTCCGAAGGAGAGCTTCATCCCGATTCCGATCGACGATCCCGACGAGGCCGTCCGCATCGTTCGCGCGGCCCTTGCCGCCGGCGTGTACGAGTCGCGTCGGGAGGCCGTTCTGGAGGCCAAGCGGCTCGTCCGGGAAAAGTACAACTTCTGGGCGCAGGTCATCGGGATCATTGAGTCCGAGTCGCGGCAGGCGACGACGTCCGTCGATCCGTCGCATCCCGTCACGCTCTATCCGCGCAAGGCGTTGCGAACGCGAAGCCTTTCGGCAGCCCTTGAGGACGGCTGGTTTCACCTGCGGCAGTACATGAGAATCTAGCGACATGCGCCTCGCCCTTGCGGAAAGAGGGCGTTTTCGGTATAATGCGCGCCGTTTTTTGAGAACAGGAGTCAGAATGGGCGACGAGAAAAGGTGGCTGCACAGGCAGGCGGAGAAGGTTCGCAAGGCCGATTACATTGATCCGGCGCTGTACCACAAGTACGGCGTGAAGCGCGGCTTGCGCAACGACAACGGTTCGGGCGTCCTCGTGGGGCTGACGACAATCGGCAACGTGCATGGCTACGTGATGGACGAGGGCGAGCGCCAGGCGATTCCGGGCGAGCTCTACTATCGCGGCATCAACGTCAAGGACATCGTCCGCGCCGACAAGCGCGAGCACCGCTTCGGCTACGAGGAGACGGCGTACCTTCTCCTTTTCGGCGAACTGCCGACGGCGCGCGAGCTCGTGGACTGGAAGAACCGCATCGGCGCGTACCGCAAGCTCTCCGACGGGTTCAAGGACAACGCGATCATGAAGCATCCGCCGAAGGATCTCATGAACGCCCTTGCGCGTGCCATTCTCTTCGCCTATGCGTTCGACGAGGGCAATCCAGACGACATCTCGTTGGAGCGTTGCCTTGGCCAGTCGATCGGCCTCATCGGCGCGATTCCGACGATCGCCGCCTATGCCTACCAGGCGAAGAACCACTATCACAACAACGGGCCGCTCATGATCCGCATCCCCGACCCGATGAAGTCGACGTCGGAGAACATCCTCATGCTCACGCGCGAGGACGGCAAGTACACGAAGCTCGAGGCGGAGATCCTCGACCTCTCGCTCATCCTCCACGCCGAGCATGGCGGCGGCAACAACTCGGCCTTCACGACGCATGTCGTCACCTCGTCGCACTCCGATGTCTATTCGTCCGTCGCCGCGTCGATCCTCTCGCTCAAGGGCGCGCGCCACGGCGGCGCGAACCTGCGCGTCATGCGCCAGATGGAAGAGATCATGCGCCATGTGGAGGACTGGACGGACGCCGAGGAGACCGTCCGTTACCTGGAGCGCATCGCCGACAAGAAGGCGGGCGACGGGTCGGGCCTCATCTACGGGCTGGGCCACGCCGTCTACACGATTTCCGATCCGCGCGCGCAGATGCTGAAGGAGAAGGCGCGCGTCCTCGCGCGCGAGAAGGGGCGCGAGAAGGAGATGCGCCTGTTCGAGAGCGTCGAGGAGTTCGGCCCGGCGATCATCAAGTCGCGCCATCCGCGCGCGGAGGACGTCTGCGCGAACGTCGATCTCTATTCGGGGTTCGTCTACGACATGCTCGGACTGCCGCGCGATCTCTACACGCCGCTGTTCGCGGTCGCGCGTTGCGTCTCGTGGTGCGCCCACCGCATGGAGGAACTCGTGAACGCGGGTCCGATCATCCGTCCCGCGTACAAGCCGATCTACCATCCGCGCGCCTACGTGCGCCTTGCGGATCGCTGATTCGCGCGGCGACAGACGACGCAGAGGCGGAAGGGCAACGGCCCTTCCGTTTTTTTGTTTTCCGCTTGACTTTTGACCGCGCGTTTTTCCTACTTGACAGGGGAGGAGAAGGCGCGCGTCCTCGCGCGCGAGAAGGGGCGCGAGAAGGAGATGCGCCT
>CAYQUI010000017.1:0-25768 GCA_964420685.1 uncultured Lentisphaeraceae bacterium
CGTGACCGACCCGGAGAACCTGCCGGCCCACCGCGAGAAGGCGCCCGTGGCGTTTCTCCGGGCGACGGGCGGCTTCACGGGACCGGTGCCGAAGCTGAACCTCGCCGATTCGGACGGAACGGCCTGGAAGATTCTCCGCCGCAAGAACGAATTGCGTCTCGCGCCCGTGAAGGGCCTGACCGTCATCTTCCGCTGACGCGCGGCGGAACGGCCTCTGTGCGGGGACTCTCGTAAGATCGTGGTCTTGACGGTGTAAAGACAAGCGAAGGGCGGGTGGCTGAATGCCACTCGCCCTTCGCTTTCTTGCTTTTGCGAAGCCGCGCTTAGACGATGCCCTGCGCGAGCATGGCGTCGGCGACCTTCGTGAAGCCGGCGATGTTGGCGCCCATCACGTAGTTGCCCTTGTGACCGTACTTCTCGGCGGCCGCCCAGGCGTTGTCGTGGATGGCCTTCATGATGCCCTTGAGCTTCTGGTCGACTTCCTCGGCCGTCCAGCTCAGGCGTTCGGAGTTCTGCGACATCTCGAGGCCCGACGTCGCGACGCCGCCGGCGTTCGACGCCTTGCCCGGCGAGTACATGATCTTCGCCTGGACGAACGCCTCGATCGCGTCCGGCGTGGACGGCATGTTCGCGCCCTCGCCCACGAGCGTGCAGCCGTGCTGGAGGAGGTAGGCCGCGTCCGCGCCGTTGAGCTCGTTCTGGCGGGCGCACGGGAAGGCGCAGTCGACCTGGTCGGCGATCTGCCAGCTGTTCGCGCCCTTGAAGAACGTGACGGCCTTCGTCTCCTGCGCGAAGTCGGCGAGTTCGCCGCGCGTGACGGTCTTGAGCGTCATGATGTCCTTGAGCATCTCCTCGGTGAGCCCGTCCTTGCAGTAGATGGCGCCCGAACGGTCGGAGAGGGTGAGGACTTTCGCGCCGAGCTGAAGGAGCTTCTTGGCCGCGTAGGTCGCGACGTTGCCCGCGCCGGAGATGACGCACTTCTTGCCCTCAAGCGTCTCGCCGCGCATGGCGAGCATGTTCTCGGCGAAGTAGATGTCGCCGTAGCCCGTCGCCTCCGGACGGACGAGCGAGCCGCCGTAGGAAAGGCCCTTGCCCGTGAGAACGCCCGTCCACTCGTTGACGAGCCGCTTGTACTGGCCGAAGAGGTAGCCGATCTCGCGGCCGCCCACGTTCATGTCGCCCGCCGGCACGTCGGTGTCCGGCCCGATGTGGCGGTAAAGCTCCGTCATGTAGCTCTGGCAGAAGCGCATGACCTCGCGGTCGCTGCAGCGCTTGCCGGGCGTATGCGGGCTCACCTTCGGGTTGAAGTCGGAGCCGCCCTTGCCGCCGCCCATCGGGAGCGTCGTCAGCGAGTTCTTGAAGACCTGCTCGAAGGCGAGGAACTTGAGAACCGAGAGGTTCACCGACGGATCGAAGCGCAGACCGCCCTTGTACGGGCCGATCGCCGAGTTCATCTGGATGCGATAGCCGCGGTTCACGCGCACGGCGCCCGTGTCGTCCACCCACGGGACGCGGAACATGATCACGCGCTCCGGCTCGACCATGCGCTCGAGAATCGCCTCCTGCTGGTAGGCCTTGTTCGCGTCAATGACTGGCGAGAGCGTCGTCAGCACCTCGTCGACGGCCTGGAGGAACTCCGGCTCGTTCGCGTTTTTCGCCTTCACGTCCGTCAGGACGGCCTCAATGTACTTGTTCATTCGTTCTATCCCTTCGTTGGCCGTCGCGACGTCGCGTCCGGCATTTGTAAATCTTCCTTTGCAAAAACCATGCCAACTTGGGCGGGTGGGGAAATGCGGACGTTCGTCACGAGTTGATTACAGTTTGTGTAAAAGCGTGTGTGGACGCATTCCATTTTGTGTAAGTCAATTACAGTTCCTGTTCGCACACACGGCAATATGATATACTACGCAAACATGAAGTCGAGTTCCCCATCTTCCGAAATCACCGTCTTGAAGGAGGTTACGACGGCCGTCGTGCGCGAACGGAACGTCCGTAAGCTTCTGGAGGAGGTTCTGGAGATCTTGGAGCGTCGCATGGGCATGTTGCGCGGGACGTTTGCGCTTTTGGAGGGCGACGAGCTGCGCATCGAGGCCTCGACGCGCCAGCTCAACGCCGAGGAGCGGGCGCTGGGGCGCTACCATGTCGGCGAGGGCATCACGGGCCTTGTGGCGAAGACGGGGCGCGCCGAGGTTGTTTTCGACGTTCGCAAGGATCGGCGTTTCCTGAACCGAACGGGCGCGCGCGGCCCGGAGGAGGCCCTGTCGTTCGTCTGTGTGCCGCTCATTCATCGCGGGCAGATCGTCGGGACGCTGGCCGCCGACCGCGAGATGAAGGGCGACACCTCGTCCCTTGGGCAGGATGTCGCGCTGCTGGAGATCATCGCCGGCATCATCGCCGAGGCGGCGGCCGTCTATCGCGAGGAATGCGCCGAGCGCACGACGCTCATGGACGAGAACCGCAAGCTGCGCGACTTGCTGTCGTCCGGCACGGGCAAGCTGATTGGCAACGCCCCGGCGATGCGCGTTGTCTACGAGCAGATTCAGCAGGTCGCGCCGAGCGAGGCGACCGTCCTCGTCCGGGGCGGCAGCGGCACGGGCAAAGAGCTGGTCGCGCGCGCGATCCAGGGCCTTTCCGGCCGCAAGGACAAGCCGTTCGTCGTCCTCAACTGCGCGGCGTTGCCGGAGAGCCTGGTCGAATCGGAACTTTTCGGACATGAGAAGGGCGCGTTCACGGACGCGCGCGAGCGGCGCATCGGCCGCGCCGAGGCGGCGGATGGCGGCACGCTTTTCCTGGACGAGATCGGCGACCTCTCGATCCCCGTGCAGGTGAAGCTTCTCCGCTTTCTGCAGGAGCGCACGTTTTCGCGCGTCGGCTCGAACGAGGAACTGAAGAGCGACGTGCGCTTCATTGCCGCGACGAGCCGCAACCTGGAGGAGCTGATGGAGAAGAAGCTTTTCCGCGAAGACCTCTACTATCGGCTGTCCGTCTTTCCGATCGTCCTGCCGTCCCTTGCCGAGCGGAAAGACGACATCGTCCTTCTCGCCGAGCATTTTCTCCGGCGCATGAACATGAAGTACGGCAAGTCGATTGCGCGCATTTCCGCGCCGGCGCTGAGCATGCTCCAGGCCTATGCCTGGCCGGGGAACGTGCGCGAGCTGGAGAACTGCATCGAGCGCGCCGTCCTCACGACGAAGGACGACACGATTCACGGCTACAACCTGCCGCCGACGATTCAGGTCGAGGAGTTCGCCGAAGACCCGTTCAACCCGGAGGCGAAGCTGACGCTCGACGACCAGGTCGCGGCCTTCGAGCGGCGCGTCCTCCTGGACGCGCTGAAGCGGCACGGCGGCAACCGCAGCGCGGCCGGGCGCGAACTGGGCGTTTCGCCGCGCATGATGAACTACCGTCTCACGCGCGCGGGCATTAACAACAAGGAGATCGAGGCATGACGGCGATTGTCGATTATGGGGCAGGGAACCTGACGAGCGTGCGCTACGCGCTGGCCGCGTGTGGCGTCGAGGCGACGGTTACGCGCGACCCTGCGGTCATCCGCGCGGCCGACCGCGTGGTCTTTCCCGGCGTTGGCGCGGCCAAGAGCGCGATGGACAGCCTGCGCGCGCTCGGACTTGTCGAGGCCGTCCGTGAAGCGGCCGAGACGAAGCCGTTTCTTGGCATCTGCCTGGGCATGCAGATCCTCTTCTCGCATTCGGAGGAGGATGGCGGCGTCGAGATGCTGGGCGTCCTGCCGGGGCGTGTTCGGCGATTCCCGTCGGCGGCGGGCGTCAAGATCCCCGAAATCGGCTGGAACCAGGTGCGGTCGAGTCGTCTCGCGTCGCGCCCCGCTCCCCAAGCCGAATATTATTTCGTCCATTCGTACTACGCCGAAATTGGCCCCTACACGGCGGGCGTGACGGCGTACGCGGGCGTCGAATTCACGGCGTTCGCTCGGAAAGGCCGGCTTTGGGCGTGCCAGTTTCATCCCGAAAAGTCCGGCCGCGTCGGACTCGACCTCATCAAGGAGTGGCTCTCATGCTGACGAAGCGCGTCATCCCGTGCCTCGACGTGCGCAACGGGCGCGTCACGAAGGGCGTCAAGTTCAAGAACAACGTCGATCTCGGCGATCCCGTCGAGATGGCGGTGAAGTATTCGGAGGGCGGTGCGGACGAGCTCGTCTTCTACGACATCACGGCGTCGGCGGAGGGGCGGCCGATTGACATCGGGATGGTCGCGGCGGTCGCGAAGGCCGTGCGCATCCCGTTCGCGGTCGGCGGCGGCATCCGCACGGTGGCGGACATGGAGCGTGTCATTCTCGCGGGGGCGGAGAAGATTTCCGTCAACTCGCTCGCCGTGAAGGATCCGTCGATCATTGCGGCGGGCGCGCGGGCGTTCGGCGCGCAATGCGTCGTCCTTGGCATGGATCCGGTGAAGTCGCCGCGCTGTCCGAGCGGCTACGAGATCACGACGCGCGGCTTTCGCGAGTTCACGGGGATGGACGCGGTCGAGTGGGCGAAACGCGCGGCCGACCTTGGCGCGGGCGAGATCGTCGTCAATTCGGTCGATGCGGACGGCACGCGCGCGGGCTTTGAGCTGACGATCACGCGGCTCGTCGCCGAGGCGGTGGGCGTGCCCGTCGTCGCGTCCGGCGGCGCGGGGGTTCCCGAACATCTCGTCACGGTCTTCCGCGAGGCGAAGGCCGACGCGGCGATTGTCGCCGGCATGATCCACACGGGCGACTACACGATCGCCGCGATCAAGGACGTCATGGCGCGCGCGGGCGTCCCGACGCGCCTGAGCTTCTGACGGCGCGAGGCAGGCGGACGATGCGGATTACGGGAGGCGAGTTTGGCGGGCGGAACCTGAAGGTCCCGAAGTCGGACGCGATTCGTCCGACGCAGGATCGCGTCCGCGAGGCCCTGTTCAACATTCTGGCGCCGGAGATGGCGGGGTGCGACTTCCTCGACCTCTTCGCCGGGTCGGGCGCAGTCGGTCTGGAGGCCCTCTCGCGGGGCGCGCGGTCGGCGACGTTCGTGGAGCAGAGCCGCCGGCATCTCGCGGTGCTGGACGAGAACCGGGCGGCGCTGGGCGTGGAACGCGCGGGCCGGGCGACGACGGTGGTCGCCGCCGACTGCTACCGGTATCTCGCGGGCTACACCGGGCCGGGCTTCTCGATTGCCTTCGCCGACCCGCCGTATGCGCTTGGCGAGGAGAAGGGCTACGCGGCGGTTCTCGCGACGCTTGCGTCGCGGGGCGTCGTGCGTCCGGGCGGGCTTTTCGTGGCGGAGATGACGGCTGTCCAGCGGGCGGAGGAGACGCCGGGCTGGGAACTGCTCCGCGACCGTACCTATGGCAAGACGCGCCTCTGCATCTGGCGGCGCGAACAGTCCCGCGCCTGACGCGGGAAAGGAGAGACGAACGATGAGAGACGACCTTGCGAACCTGAAGACGCTCGGCAAGACGACCGAGGCGCCGATGACGTATGACCCGACGGTGCTGGACGCCTTTGCGAACAAGCACCCGGAGCGCGACTACTGGGTCACGTTCACCGCGCCGGAGTTCACGACGCTCTGTCCGAAGACGGGCCAGCCGGACTTCGCGACGCTGACGATCCGCTACATTCCCGCGAAGCGGCTCGTCGAGTCGAAGTCGCTGAAGCTCTATCTCTTCGGCTTCCGCAACCACGGCGACTTCCACGAGGACGTCGTCAACGTCATCTACGACGACCTGACGCGGCTCCTGAAGCCGAAGTACCTGGAGGTCGTCGGAAAGTTCGCCGCGCGCGGCGGCATTTCCATCGATCCGTTCGTCAACGGCGGGCCGCTCAAGGCCCTCGCGAAGAAGCGCTTTGAGGCGTTCGCCGGCGTGCGGTAGAGGGCGGACGGCATGAGACTCGAAAACGTCGCCCTCCTGTTGCCGGATCGCACGGTCGGATTCGGCGCGCTGGAGACCTCCGGCACGTGCATTTCGGCGATTGAACTCGATTCGTCTCTTCGTGCGGACGCCGTCTCGCGGCTGATCCTTCCCGGACTCGTCAACTGCCACGGGCACACGGCGATGACGCTGCTGCGCGGAACGGGCGGGGGGCTTCCGCTCCAGCGGTGGCTGGAGGAGGCGATCTTCCCGATCGAGGCGCGGATGACGCCGGACGACATTCGCGCGGGCGTGCGGTGGGGTGCGCTGGAGATGCTGGCGGGCGGCACGACGAAGGTCATCGACATGTACGACTTCCCGGACGCGGGCGAGGCGGCGTTCGCGTCGGTCGGTCTCAAGGCGTCCGTCTCGCGCGTCGGGCTTTCGTTTGTGCCGGGGCGTCTGGCGGAATGCCTCGCCTTCACGCGCGCGCATCCGAACGCCCATGTCTGCATCCATTCCGAATATCTGACGGACGAGCCGTTCTGCCGCGCGCTCGCCGACGCGAACAACCGCGAACTGAAGCGTCCCGTGCACGTTCACGTCTCGGAGACGGAGAAGGAGCACCGCGATTGCCTGGCGCGGCACGGGCGGACGCCCGTCGCCTACCTCGCGGCGACGGGGCTTCTCGACTGCGGCGGCTTCGCCGCGCACGGCGTTTGGTGCACGGACGACGACTTCCGCATCCTGAAGGAAAAGAGCGTCGTCCTCGTGCACAATCCGTCGAGCAACATGAAGCTCGGTTCGGGCTTCGCGCGCATTCCGCGCGCCCTGGAGCTGGGCGTGACGGTTGCGCTCGGCACGGACGGCTGCGCGTCGAACGACAACCTCGACCTCTTCGAGGAGATGCATCTCGCCTCGCTGATCCACAAGGGGCTGGCAAAGGATCCGACCGTTCTCTCGCCGTGGGACGTCATCGAGATGGCGACTTACGGCAATCGGCTCGCCGTCGGCGCGTCGGCCGACTTCTGCGTCGTGGACTTGAATCGCCTTCATCTGCGGCCGGCGCGGGACTTGCCGAATCTCGTCGTCCACTCGATGCACGCCTCGGACGTCGTGCAGACCGTTGTGGACGGACGGCTTCTCTATGACCACGGGGCATTCCCGACGGTCGATCTCAACCAGGCACGGGAGGACTTCGATGCGCGCGTTCGTCATTGCCATGGAATCTGAGGCGGCGGCCGTGCGGCCGCATCTGGGCTTGGGCGATCGTCTGTTCGTCGCGGGCGTCGGCAAGGTGAACGCCGCCGCCGCGACGCAGCGGGCGATTGACGCGGGCGCGACGGAAGTCTGGAATGCCGGCGTCGCGGGCGGGTTCGATCCGTCGATGGAGGTGGGTTCCTGCTATGTCATCGACCGGGCCGTCGAGTACGACTTTGACCTTGCCGAGGTCAACGGCACGCGCGTCGGCGTCCACAACGAGCGCACGACGCCGTACTTCGCCTGTGCGGCGGACTTTGCGGACGACCTGTCGCGCGCGACGCTGGCGACGGGCGACCGCTTCACCGACCGGGCGGACGACCTTGCGACGCTGGCCGACCTGGGCGCGACCGTGCGCGACATGGAGGGCGCGGCGATTGCGCATGTCTGCGAGACGAACGGCGTGCCGTGCCGAATCGTGAAGTGCCTGAGCGACGTCCACGGGAAGGGGTCGATGACGGGGCAGTACCGGGACAACCTCGTCCGCGCCCTGACGGCGTTGTCTGCGACGCTCGCGACGGTTCTGCGCGCGGGCGGACGGGGTTGACGCATGGGCGGTCTGCGTCCGCAGGAACGGGAAACGGGAGATTATGGTATAATTCGTCCTTCTTGAACTTGGGCCTCACACGATTATGACAGAAACACTCCTCCAGATCCAGAACCTGCGCAAGTCCTTCGGTAGCCTCGACGTCCTGAAGGGGATCACGACGGACATCCGAAAGGGCGAGGTCGTCGTCATGATCGGACCTTCCGGCGGCGGCAAGTCGACGTTCCTGCGCTGCATGAACCTCCTGGAGCAGCCGACCGAAGGCTCGATCGTCTTCGACGGGCTGGACATCGTGCGCGCCGACGAGGCGACGAAGAACCGTGTCCGCAGCGAGATGGGGATGGTCTTCCAGCACTTCAACCTCTTTCCGCATCTCTCGATTCTCGACAACGTCACGCTCGCGCCGCGCCTTGTGCGCGGCAAGGCGCGGGACGTCGCCGAGCGTGAGGCGCGTGCGCTCCTCGACCGCGTGGGGCTGGCCGACAAGGCGGCGGCCTATCCGCAGCAGCTCTCCGGCGGGCAGAAGCAGCGCGTCGCGATCGTCCGTTCGCTCGCGATGGAGCCGAAGGTGATGCTCTTCGACGAGCCGACGTCCGCGCTTGACCCCGAAATGGTCGGCGAAGTCCTGGACGTCATGAAGGATCTCGCGAAGAACGGGATGACGATGGTCGTCGTCACGCACGAGATGCGCTTCGCGCGCGACGTGGCGAGCCGCGTCCTCTTCCTTGAAGGCGGCCGTCTCGCCGAGGAGGGCGCGCCGGCCGAGCTCTTCGGCGCGCCGAAGAGCGACCGTCTCAAGGAATTTCTCAGCAAAGTCAAACTCTGATCCGGAAAGGAACGACTCGAAATGAAGAAGCTCATGCTCGCCCTCGCGGCCGCTCTCGCGTTCGTCGGCTGCTCCCAGCGCTCCACCCTCACCGACGGCCGGTTCGTCGTCGGCTTCGACGCCGACTTCCCGCCCTACGGCTTCAAGGACGGCAGCGAATACAAGGGCTTCGACCTGGACCTCGCGCGCGCCGTCTGCGCGAAGAAGGGCTGGACGTTCGTCGCCAACCCGATCAACTGGGACGCGAAGGACATGGAGCTGAACTCCGGCGCGATCGACTGCATCTGGAATGGCTTCACGATGCAGGGGCGCGAGGCGGGCTACACGTGGTCGTCGGCCTACATCGACAACTCGCAGGTCGTCCTCGTGAAGAAGGGCTCGCCGATCAGGTCGCTCAAGGATCTCGCGGGCAAGACGGTCGGCGTGCAGACCGACACGCCCGTGCAGAAGGCGCTTTCGAAGGGCGGCGACAAGTACGAGACGCTGGGCAAGACCTTCAAGGGGCTTGTCGTCGTTCCGAACTACAACCAGGCCGTGAACGAGCTCAATGCGGGCGCGGTTGATGCGGTCGCGATGGACGTCGGCGTCGCGAAGAAGAAGATGGCCGACCTGCCCGGCAAGTTCGAGCTGCTCGGCGAGATCGTCATGACCGAGACGTACGGCATCGGCTTCAAGAAGGGCAACGTCGCGCTCAAGGATCTCGTCGAGTCCGAGCTCAAGGTTCTGTTCGCGGACGGTACGGCGGCGGCTCTCGCGGCGAAGTACGGCATTGAGCCGAAGTCGCTCATCCTCAAGTAAATGTCCGTCGCGAGCATGGTCTGGGATCTCCTCGGCGGCCTTGCGGTCTCCGTCGAGATCTTCGTCTTCACGCTGCTGCTCGCGCTGCCGCTTGGGTTCGTGATCGCGCTGGGGCGGCTCTCGCGGAACCGGCTTCTGTCGGCAGCGTTGCGCGTCTACATCTCGGTCGTGCGCGGGACGCCGCTCATGCTGCAGATCATGTTCGTCTACTTCGCGCCGTACATTCTCTTCAAGCTGCCGCTTTCGCACTATCCGCGCTTTCTTGCGACGGTGCTTGCGTTCGCGCTCAACTACGCGGCGTACTTCGCCGAGATCTACCGGGGCGGCATCCTCTCCATTGATCGCGGGCAGCACGAGGCGGCGGCGGCACTTGGCTTCACGAAGGGGCAGACGTTCTTCCGCATCGTCCTGCCGCAGGTCGTCAAGCGCGTCATCCCGGCGGTCGGCAACGAGGTCATCACGCTCGTGAAGGACACGTCGCTCGCGTTCACGATCGCCGTCACGGAGATGTTCACGATCGCCAAGCAGCTGTCGTCGGCGAACACGACGATGACGCCGCTCGTCGCCGCCGGCGTCTTCTACTACCTCTTCAACTTCCTCGTCGCCTGGTCGATGGAGCGGCTTGAGCGGCATTACGCCTACTACGAGTAGGGATTTGCCGTGGGCCCCCTGATCCTCTTTCTGACGACGTTCATCTGGGGAACGGCGTTCCTGGCGCAGAAGCTGGGCGCGGATACCCTCGGCCCGTTCGCGATCACGGCCGTCCGCAATCTTTTGGGCGGCGCGTTTCTCCTTGTCGTAATCGCCGTGCGCAACGTTCGCGGTCGCTCGGACGCGGGCGCGGCCCTGCGGCGGCCGTCCGTGCGGCACTCGGTCGTGGCGGGCGTCTGCTGCGGCGTGCCGCTCTTCCTGGCGATGCTGACCCAGCAGGTCGGCATCGAGCGGACGACGCCGGGCATCTGCGCCTTCCTGACGACGAACTACGTTCTCATTGTCCCGCTGGCGGCGGCCGTCCTGACGCGCACGTGGCCGCGTCCGCCGATCTGGCTGGGCGTCGCGCTCGCGCTCGTCGGAACCTACTTCCTGTCCGTTGACGGCGAGTCGCTGTCGATCGGCGCGGGCGAGGCATGGACGCTTCTCTGCGCCGTGCTCTTCTCGGTGCAGATGCTCTGCGTCGACCATTTCGCGAAGACGGCCGACCTGCTCGTCATGAGCGCGACGCAGCTCCTCACGTGCTTCGTGGTCGGATTCCCGTTCCTCTTCCTCGATTCCGAAGGGCCGCGTCTCGTGGCGTTCCTGTCGGGGCTTCCGGCGCGTCCGGCGACGGTTCTGCCCGTCTTCTACTGCGGCGTCTTCTCGAGCGGCGTCGCCTATACGCTGCAGAACTTCGGCCAGGCGCGGACGCCGCCTGCGCTCGCGGCGATTCTCCTTTCGACGGAATCGGTCTTTGGCGCGCTGTCGGGCTACGTGGTCTTGGGCGACATGCTGTCCGCACGGCAGTTCGCCGGCTGCGCCCTCGTCTTCGCGGCCGCCGTCCTCACGTCGCTTCTCGCCGCGCGCGCGGCGAAGCGCGTGGGGGAGTGAGAGAAGTGACAAAAAGGCGCGCCGTGTCCCGTTCGTCTGGGACACGGCGCCTTGCCGGTTCGGTCCGGTGACTCCTGCGCGTCACTTCTCGGCTTTCGCCGTCTGTTCGGCGGCGGCCGTCGCCTTGGCGGCGACCTCGCGCTCGGCGAGGACGTCCTCGACCTTTTCCTTGAGCGTCGCGAGTTCCTCGATGCTCATCTTCGCGAGCGGCTTGTCCTCGCGCACGGGGATGTTCATGCCGTGGTCGCGGAGGAACTGGTCGACCTTGTCGCGGTTCTTCGCGTACAGGTAGAAACCTGCGGCGGCGACGCCAACGCCGACGGCGGCGCCGACGAGATGGTTTGTCGTGAGGGCCATTGTCAATTCCTTTCCTTGTTTGATGTCTGTCAAATCCAGTGTCTGGACGGCAAGAAAGTAGTATACCATTTTTCCGTCGGGCTGTCCGTTGCCCGAACGGCGTGCGCCTGACCGCAAGCGTGTGCGAGGGGCTTTGCAAACGAGGGGAAGTGTGCTATACTTCTCGGCACAAGGAGGCGAAGGACATGAAGATCACGTTCTATGGCGCGGCACAGACGACGACGGGATCGATGCATCTCGTCGAGGTGAACGGCAAGCGGATCCTGCTGGACTGCGGGCTCTACCAGGGGCACCGGAAGGAGGCGTTCGAGAAGAACCGCAACCTGCCGGTCGATCCGAAGACGATCGACTACGTCATCCTCTCCCATGCGCACATCGACCATTCGGGCAACCTGCCGCAGCTTGTCCGGCAGGGCTTTCGCGGGCGCGTCTTTGCGCGCCAGTCAACGACGGAACTCTGCGACGTCCTGCTGCGCGACTCGTGCTTCCTCCAGAAACGCGACCTCGAGTACGTCAACAAGAAGCGCCGTCGCCAGGGAAAGAATCTCTTCGAACCGCTCTACGAGGAAAGCGACGTCAACGCGCTCATGCAGCTTTTCGTGCCGACGCACCTGCATGAGCCGCGCGAGATCTGCCGGGGCGTGACGCTTGAGTTCTTCAACGCGGGGCATATCCTCGGCTCGGCGCTCGTGCAGCTCGACGTCCGTTCCGACCATGGGCACAGCCATCGGCTGCTCTTCTCCGGCGACCTCGGCCAGCCGAACCAGCCGATTCTGCGCCACTTCGAGTATCCGACGGGGGCGGACGTCCTGCTGTGCGAATCGACGTACGCCGACCGCTACCATCCGTCGGCGGATGACGTCGAGTATCGGCTCGAACAGTACCTGAAGCACATCGACCGCCACAACGCGAAGCTGCTCATCCCCGCGTTCTCGGTCGGTCGCACGCAGCAGATCATCTACTACCTGAACCGGCTCGCGGACAGGCGGAAGCTGCCGCGCGAGCTGAAGGTCTTCATCGACTCGCCGCTTTCGCAGAAGGCCACGCGCATCTACGCCGCGCATCGCGAGGTCTACAACGACGAGGCGCGCGCGGTGATCGCCGCCGGACGCGATCCGCTGACGTGCCCGAACCTCGCGTTCGTCGGCACGCCGGAGGAGTCGATGGCCCTCAACGACCTGCCGGGCCCGATGGTCATCATCGCGGCGTCCGGCATGTGCGAGGGCGGGCGCGTCGTCCATCATCTCAAGCAGTGCGCGCCCGATCCCGACAACATCATCCTCATCTGCGGCTTCCAGGCGGAGAACACGCTGGGCCGGCGCATCGTCGAGCGGCGCGAGGTCATCAAGGTGCTGGGCGAGGAGGTGCCGCTCAGGGCGCGCGTCGAGGTCGTCAACGCGCTTTCCGCGCATGCGGATCGCAAGGGCCTCTCGGAATGGATTGACGAGGTGAAGGACAACGTGCGCCACGCCTTCGCCGTCCACGGCGAGCCGGAGAAGGTGGCGGCCATGGTCGAGCTGATGAAGGAGAAGGGGCTCGCGAATGCCGTCGCCCCGATGCCGGGGCAGACCTTCGCGTTCGACTGACCGCCGGGGGCGGCGGGGCATTGCCATTTTCCCGTTGATTTGATACAATGCGCGGCGTGGAAAAGTCTTCTCTAAAGTATCGCCGGATTCTCCTGAAGCTCTCCGGCGAAGTCCTGGGCGACAAGGAAACGGGCGAGTGCATCGATCCGAAGAAGCTCGCCTTCATGGCCGAGCGCGTGAAGAAGATTCACGCGATGGGCTGCGAGGTCGGCATCGTGCTCGGCGGCGGCAACATCTTCCGGGGCCTCACGGGCGCGGGCCAGGGCGTGAACCGCGTGACGGGCGACTCGATGGGCATGCTCGCGACGGTCATCAATGCGCTCGCGATGATGAACGCGCTTGAGTCAATCGGCGTGCCGACGCGCGTCATGACGGCGATCGAGATGCCGAAGCTCGCCGAGCCGTTCATCCAGCGTCGCGCGCTCCGTCATTTCGAGAAGGGGCGCGTCGTCATTTTCGGCGGCGGCACGGGCAATCCGTACTTCTCGACCGATTCGGCCGCCGCGCTCAAGGCGAGCGAGATCGGGGCGGACGCGCTTCTGAAGGCGACGAAGGTCGATGGCGTCTACACGGCCGACCCGAAGAAGGATCCGAGCGCGACGAAGTACGCGGCGCTCAAGTACGAGACGGCGATCGAGAAGCACCTGAAGGTGATGGACTCCGCCGCGTTCGCGCTCTGCATGGAGAACCACATCCCGATCATCGTCTTCGACTTCTTCGACAAGGAGGCCCTTGAGGCCGCCGTCGAGGGGAAGACGGTCGGAACGATTGTAAGCTGACCATAGAAAACAACATAAGTAGAAGTAGCAAGAGAGGCATGTGACATGGAAACCGTTTCTGAAGTGCTGAATGACACGACGACGAAAATCGCCAAGAGCTTCGAGGCCCTGAAGGCCCAGTTCGCGGGGCTGCGCACGGGCAAGGCGTCGCCGGCGATGGTCGATGGCGTGCAGGTCGAGGCCTGGGGCTCGAAGATGCCGATCAAGAACATTGCGACGATCTCGACGCCGGAGCCGCGTCAGATCAAGATCACGCCGTTCGATCCGACCACGATCGACGCGATCAACAAGGCGATTCTCGCGGCGAACCTGGGCGTGACGCCGCAGACGGACGGCAAGGTGCTGCGCATCACCGTTCCCGAGCTGAACGAGGAGCGCCGCAAGGAGATCGTGAAGACGGCGAAGACGCAGGCCGAGGCCCAGAAGGTCGCGATGCGCAACGTCCGTCGTGACGCGAACGACGCCGCGAAGAAGCTGGAGAAGGACAAGAAGATCTCCGAGGACGACCTGAAGGCCGCGCTGGAGAAGATTCAGAAGGCGACGGACGAGGGCATCGCGAAGATCGACGCCGAACTGAAGGCGAAGGAAGCCGAAGTGATGGCCGTCTGACGGCGGCGTGATTTCCCATTTTCCATTTTAAGGCTGGAGGATTCCCATGGCAGAAGAAGTTGAGATGACGCCGGTTGCGTCGGAGCCGCCGAAGGCGGACCCGCTCGCGAAGCCGGCTGCGCCGCATGCGTCCACGCTCAAGTTGAGTCCGATTGCGCGTCCTGCGGTTCCGGGCGGTGCGACGGTCTCGGCGCTGAAGCCGGGGTTGAAGCTTCCGCCCAAGCCGGGCGCGACGGTCTCGGCGCTGAAGCCGGGGCTGAAGCTTCCGCCCAAGCCGGGCGCGACGGTTTCGGCGCTGAAGCCCGGCCTGAAGCTCCCGCCGAAGCCCGGCGCGACGGTTGCGGCGTTGAAGCCGGGGCTGAAGCTCCCGACCAAGCCGGTCATTCACAAGCCGGGCGCGACCATTGCCGCCGCGCCGCTTCCGAAGCCTGTCACGCCTGTGGCGACGCCGGCGGCCCCTGCGGCCGTTGCGCCGACTCCTGCGGCGGAGCCGCCGAAGCCGGCTGCCGCCCCCGTTTCGGTGGATGCGCAGGGCGTCGGCAAGCTTCCGACGGTCGAGGCGAAGGCCATTGCGCGCGAGGCGGTCACGCCGCCCGTGACGGAGATGCCGAAGCCGATGGAACAGCTCAAGTCCGTCACGCAGAAGCTCAAGGGCATTACGCAGTCCATTCCGCAGCAGGCGATTCTCCGCAAGACGGGCATCATTGCCGATGCGGCGATGAGCGAGGCGCAGAAGGAGGCCGCGAAGCACAAGACGGCCCGCATTTCGCTTTCGGACGCGATGGGCGTCGCGCCCGTCAAGGACGAACACGCGCCGATGAAGACGATTCGCATCAAGCGGCCGATTGACATTCCGACGGCCTCGAAGGCTCCGGAGGCGGCTTCGACGGCGGCGGAGGCATCCGCTGAACCAGCGGCTTCCGAGCCGGCGGCGACGATGACTCAGCGCAAGACGCTGCGCATCGCGCGTCCCGGGAGCGCCGTCCGTCCAGCCGGGAAGTTCGGCATCAAGCGTCCGGGCGCGGCCGCGCCGGCGGCTCGTCCGGCAGCGGCTGAACCTGCGGCCGAACCGGGCGGTGCGGCGGAGCCGGCGGTTGCGGACATTGCCGACATTCCGGAAATGCCGGTGGCGGCCGCCGTGCCGATGCCGGCGACGACGGTGCCGGCGAACGAGGGCCCTGCGTGGCTTTGGACGCTCTCGGCCCTCGTGCAGGCGGTCGCCTGCGCGCTGGTGGGCGCGCTGGCGTGGTTCCTCTACGAAAACACGGCGATTCAGTACTTTTGAGAAAGTCCCTCGCCATCTTGAAGACAACGGCTCTGGAGATTCTCTCGGAGCCGTTGTCTTTGCTTCTTCTGCTGGCGGCGCTCGTGCTGACGGTCTTGGCGCCGGCTTTTCATTACCACCAGTTCGGCGAGGCGACGCGCATGGCGCGGGACGCCGGTTTCTCCGCGCTGTTTACGTGCGGCAGCGCGTTGGCGGTCTTCGTGACGATTCGGTCGTTCCGCCGCGAGGTCGAGTCCGGCACGTGGGAGATGGCGTTGGCGCATCCGATTTCCCGACGTGGATTCTTTCTCGCGAAGACGGCGGGGGCGTTCGCCGCGTTCCTCGTCTTTTCGGCCATTGTCTTCGGGACGGAGCTGACGATTGTCTGGGGCGCGGCCGTTGGCGGTCGGCTGGCGGCGCAGACGGGTGATCTCGCGCGCATTTTCGCTCCCGCGCTGGCGGCGGGGCTTGCCGTCATTCTCCTGCCGCTGATCCTTGCGGCGGCGTTGAACCGCTTTGCGCGCTGTCGGTTCGTCTTGACGGCGTTCGTGCTGGCGTTGGCGTCTTCGTCCCTGTTCGGCGGCGTGTCGCTGGCCCTTGCGCCGCAGACGCTCGTGCGCTATCTGCCGGTCGTGGTTCTGATTGCCTGTCTGACGTCCGTTCTCCTGTCGGCGGCGGCGGCGTTTGCCGTGCGCGTCAAGGCCCATGCGGCGGCTTCGGCGGTTGGGCTTGTCTTGCTCGCGCTCCTGCCGGCGGTTGGCAACTACTACCTGTCCAATGCGCTCGCGAAGGGCGGCGTCGTGTCCTGGTCTTACGTGGGGATGGCCGCGCTCGCGGCGTTGCCCGCCGTCGTGGCGTTTCTGCTGCTCGGCAGCGTGTTGGCGGACGGCGTGGATGGCGACTGACGTCCGTCGCCCTTGAACCGCAGGCACGTGCGCGGCGTTTATGGGAATGTGGAGGAATCGATCATGAAGAAAACGCTGCTCTGTCTGTTGCTGTCCCCGACGCTGGTCTGGGCAGATGCCGTTGCGACGTCCGTCGAGGCCGCGCTCGCGAAGGGCGCGGCCTACCTGCTCGCGAAGCAGGCGGCGGATGGGCATTTCTCCGATCCGCAGATGCCGGCCCTGACGGCCCTTCCGCTCTGGGCGTTGTCCGGCGTCGCGTCGGACAAGGCCGCGCGCGAGAAGGCGGCGGCGTTCGTCCTTTCCACCCAGCGCGCGGACGGCGGGTTCTACGTGCCGAAGCCGGGGCGCGGCGGTTCGGGGCTCGGCAACTACAACACGTCCGTCTGCCTCTCGGCTCTCTTCGAATCGAAGCTTGCGCCCGCCGCGCCGCTTCTCAAGGCGCGCGCGTACGTCGCGTCGTCCCAGCTCACGGGCGACGACACCCTGGCGGGCGGCTTCGGCTACGATCGCGTGTCGCGCCGTCGCTATGCCGACCTCTCCAACACGGCCTATGCGATGGACGCCATGGCGCGCACGGCGTCGCTGGAGGAACTGCGTGCGGACGGGAAGCGGGTCGACCTCGACTGGGCGAAGGCACTCGCGTTCGTCGAGAACCTGCAGGCGAAGGAGGGGGCGGACAAGGGCGGCGCGGCCTACAACGAGCGGACGCCCCAGGCCGGGCGCGCGACGAACCGCGTCGGGAAAGTCCACTTGCGCGCCTATGGCTCGATGAGCTATGCGGCCGTCCTCTCGATGTGCTCGGCGAACCTGACGAAGGGCGACCCGCGCGTTCGCAACGCGCTCGACTACTGTTCGCGCTACTGGTCGGTCGAGGAGAACCCCGGCATGGGCCGTCAGGGGCTCTACTACTATTTCGACATCCTCGCACGGGCACTTCACGCGGCGGGGGTCGAGACGCTGGCGACGCCCGACGGGCGGACGGTCTTCTGGAAGCGCGAGCTTGCGGCGAAGCTCCTGTCGCTGCAGAAGCCGGACGGCAGCTGGGCGAACGACAACAACCGCTTTTGGGAGGCCGATCCCGTCCTGTGCACGAGCTTTGCGATGATCTGCCTCGAATTGTGCCGATAAGGAGAACTGCCATGTCGATTTCGCTGCTGGCCGAGAACGTGTGCGCCGCCTATGGGAAGGGCGCGGGGCGCGTCGAGGTCTTGAAGGGTTTCTCGCTGACGCTTCAGGCGGGCGAGTTCGTCGCGCTCATGGGCCCGTCCGGCTCGGGCAAGTCCACGTTTCTGCATCTTGCGGCGGGGCTGCTCTTGCCGGAGTCGGGGACGATTTCGGTCGGCGGACAGGACGTGACGGCGATGGGCGACGCGGCGGCGACGCGCTTCCGGCGGCGGCACGAGGGCGTCGTCTTCCAGGCGTTCAATCTGCTGGAGACGCTGACCGTCCGCGAGAACATTGCGTTGCCCGTCCGCCTCGACCACGGGCGGCCCGACGTCGCGCGCGTCGCGGCGCTCGTCGGCAAGCTGGGCCTTGCGGGCAAGGAAGACCGCCTGCCGTCCGAGCTCTCCGGCGGCGAGCGCCAGCGCGTCGCGATTGCCCGTGCGCTCTACACGAAGCCGGACGTCATCCTGGCGGACGAGCCGACGGGGAACCTGGACGCGAAGTCGTCCCGCGCGATCTGCGACTTGCTTCGGGATCTGAACCAGACGGAGCGGAGCGCGATTCTCCTGGTCACGCACGATCCCGTCGTTGCGGCGGCGGCGACGCGCGTCTGCTTCCTCCGGGACGGCCGGATCGCGGCGGACTTCGCGACGGGGCACGATCCGGCGGCGATCTCGGCGCGCTATCTGAAGACGTACGAGTGACGGGTCTGCGTCGCCGCGGCCGATAAAGTGGTATAATACGGACATGAAGAAAGAACTCGGTTCTCTCGCCACGCATCGCGCCTTTCTGGGGAAGCCGCCGAAGAAGGGCGCGGTGACGCCGTTTCCGTGCCGTCCGTCCGCCGTCTTCGCGACGCAGGTCGCGGGCCTTGCGCGGCGGCTCAAGGCGATTCGCTGCCGCGACGTCGTCATTGGCCTTTCGGGCGGTCTCGACTCGACGCTCGTCCTCCTCGTCGCGCACGCGGCGTTCGCGAAGCTCGGCTATGACGCGAAGGGAATTCACGTCCTGACGCTGCCGGGCTTCGGCACGTCGGCGCGCACCAAGGGCAACGCCGATCTCCTTTGCGAGGGCCTGGGCCTGGGGCTGGAGACGATTTCGATCGTCAAGTCCGTCCGCCAGCACCTGAAGGACATCGGGCACGACGGAAAGACGCCCGACATTGCCTACGAGAACGCGCAGGCGCGCATGCGTACGCTCGTTCTCATGGATCGCGCGAACATGACGGGCGGCATCGTGCTCGGCACGGGAGACCTCTCGGAAATCGCGTTGGGCTGGTGCACGTACGGCGGCGACCACCTGTCGATGTTCGGCGTCAACGCGGGCGTCCCGAAGACGGTTGTCCGCAAGGTCTGCGCGTGGTGGGCGGATCGGAACGGCGAAGGCAAGGCCGCGCAGGCCGTGCGGGACATTCTTGCGACGCCGATCAGCCCCGAACTCGTCAAGGGGCAGGTCACGGAAGACCGGATCGGCCCGTACGAGCTCCACGACTTCTTCCTCTGGAACTTCATCATGAACGAGATGGGGTCGAAGGATCTCCTGGCGGCCGCCGAAACCTACTTCAAGGGCCGCTTCGACGCGGTGACGATTGCCGCGACGCTCAAGACGTTCCTGCACCGCTTCTTCACGCAGGCGTTCAAGCGCAACTGCGCGCCGGACGGCATCCGCGTCTTCCCGTTCGAGCTGTCGCTTCGCGGCTGGTGGATTCCGTCCGACCTCGGCCCTGTTCGGATCTGACGTCGCCGCGCACGGGAATTTGGTATACTATACCGCATTATGCGCAGCGCGACGATTGAACGCAACACGAGGGAGACGCAGGTCTCGCTCGCGCTCGGCCTCGACGGGTCGGGCGCGGGAACGATTGAGACGGGCATCGGCTTTTTTGATCACATGCTGGAGCTTCTGAAGAAGCACGCGCTCATTGACCTCACGGTCAAGGCGACGGGCGACCTCCACGTCGACTACCACCACACGGTGGAGGACGTCGGGCTTGTCCTCGGCAAGGCGCTGAACGAGGCCCTTGGCGACCGGCGGGGCCTGACGCGCTACGGGTTCGCCTCGATTCCGATGGACGAGGCCCTGTGCGAGACGTCGCTCGATCTCGGCGGCCGGCCGTTTCTCGTCATGCAGTCTCCGATGAAGCACCTCTTCGTGAAGGACTTCGAGGTCAAGCTTCTTGAGGAGTTCTTCCGCGCCGTTTCCGTTGAGGCGCGCGCGAACATCCACCTGCGCCAGATCTACGGCGACGAGACGCACCATGTCTGCGAGGGCTTCTTCAAGAGCTTTGCGCGCGCGCTTCGCCAGGCGAAGACGATTGACCCGCTTGAGACGGGCGTTCCCAGTTCGAAAGGCGTGATATGATCATTTTGCCGGCGATTGACCTTAAGGATGGCAAGTGCGTCCGCCTCCGCCAGGGGCGTGCGGACGACGTGACGGTCTACGGCGACGACCCGGCGGCCCAGGCGAAGGACTGGGCGGAGCAGGGCGGGCGAGAGCTCCATGTCGTCGATCTGGACGGCGCGTTTGCGGGTACGCCCCGCCATGCGGAGACGATTGCGCGCATCATCGCGGCGTTCGGCGGCCCCGTCGAGGTCGGCGGTGGCCTGCGGACGCCGGAAGCGCTTGCGGCCGTCATCGAGGCGGGTGCGGCGCGCGCGATCATTGGCTCGGCCGCATTGGACGACCCGGAGTTCCTCTCGAAGGCCGTCGAGCTCTACGGCGAGAAGATCGCCGTCGGCATTGACGCGCGCGACGGCTATGTCCAGACGAAGGGCTGGGTCGAGACGACGCGCGTGAAGGCGACCGACCTCGCGTCGGCCGTCGCGCGGCTCGGCGTGAAGACGATCATCTACACCGACACGGCGACGGATGGCATGCTGGGCGGCCCGAACCTCACGCAGATGGCCGCCATCTGCGACGCCGCGCCCACGTGTGCGATCACGGCCTCCGGCGGGGTTTCCTCGCCGTTCGACGTTGAGAACCTGAAGGCGCTTGAGCGGGCGAACCTGCGCGCGGCCATCGTCGGCAAGGCGCTTTACGACGGGCGCACGACGCTCCGCGAGATGAACGTCGCCGCGCTCTAGTCGATCTGAGGCGGCAGCGGTCTTTCTGTTGAGCGATTTTCGGGGTTGCGGGGGTGTGCCGGCGTGTGGTATACTTCGCACCCGTTTGCCCCGCGTGGGGTCAGATGATGTGTAGTTGACGGGTTCACCCGGGTTGTGAAAGGAAACCTATGAACAAGTTGATGACAGTTGTCGCGGCGTCCGTTTGCGCCGTTTCGCTCTCCGCCGCTTCGGCGGAGGATTCCCGGAAAGCCGATCGCGAGGCGGCCGAGTCCGCCGAGGCGGAGGAGACCGCGCTCTTTGAGGCGGGCTTCGACTTCGACTTCATGAGCGCCTACGTGTGGCGCAACGCCGTGCAGACGGACGAGCTGGTCATGCAGCCGTGCGTCTGGGCCGACGTGACGGCGTTCGAGCCGTTCTGGTTCGGATTCTCGATCTGGCAGAACTACAGCCTCACGGATCGTCGCCGTGCGATCTACCGTCATGGGCTGGACGAGACGGACTACAACGTCCACGTCGGTGCGACGGTCTGGTCGAGCGCGGACGAGGACTGGTCGCTTGACCTCGAACTCGGCCATGACTGGTACACCTACCAGGGCGTGCGCGGCGAACTGAAGTCCGACTATCCGGACACGCGCGAGGTCTACGTGAAGGCGACGCTCGCCAATCCGTTCGTGGACGTCTACGGGCAGGCGAGCTGGATGTACGACGACTTCGGCTCGTGCCGTCAGGCTCTCCATTACGAGCTGGGCTTCAACAAGGAGTTCGAACTGTGCGATGCGCTGACCGTGGGGGCCGACTGGAACGTGAGCTTTGGCGACGGCCGGTATCTCTCGTTCCTGTATGGCGGCACGGCGAGCGGGGCGTATTACCATGCGGACGAGGACGAGACGTACGACGACTATGACGGCGCGTCGGGCGGGTTCGGCGGCACGACGCTGAAGGTCTACCTGACGTATGCCGTCACGGACTGGCTCTCGGTCGGCGCGACGGCGGCCTACACGGGCGTGCTGAGCCAGCCGTACCGCGACGCGATCGGCGAGCAGGGCGGCGACTATTGCTTCGGCGAGAACGCGGGCGAGTCCTATCCGCGCGACCTCCTCTGGGGCGGGCTGTCCCTCAAGGTCTCCTACTGAGCCGTTCGGATTTTGGTATAATGTCCCGAAATCGACTTCACCTTCGGAGGAAACCATGTCGCTGAACATTGTCACCCGCATCGACAACCGCGTCCGCGTGCGCAACGTCCTCATGTCCGTCTCGGACAAGACGGGGCTGGAGGCGTTCGTGCCCGCCCTCGTGAAGGCGTGTCCGGGCGTGAAGATCTACTCGACGGGCGGAACCTACGCGAAGGTGAAGGAGATTCTCGGCGACGCGGCGGCGGCGACGCTCGTCTCGGTTTCCGACTACACGGGCCAGCCGGAGATGCAGGGCGGCCTCGTGAAGACGCTTGACTTCAAGATCTACCTCGGGCTTCTCTCCGAGACGTACAACGACGCGCACCAGGCGGATCTGCGGCGGCTTTCGGCTCATCCGTTCGACATGGTGGTCGTGAACCTCTATCCCTTCCGCGAGACGGTCGCGAAGGCGGGCGTGACGCCGGAGATGGCGCGCACGAACATCGACATCGGCGGGCCGTGCATGGTGCGCGCGTCGGCGAAGAACTACCTGCGCGTCGCGTCCGTGACGGATCCGCTCGACTATCCCGGCCTCGTCAACGAACTGGCGGCGCACGGCGGCACGCTGGGGCTCGACACGCGCTTCCGCCTCATGAAGAAGGCGTTCGCCCATACGTCCGAGTACGACACGGCGATCGCGCGCTTCTTCTCGACGCGCACGTGGGAGGAGGTGCGGGGAACCTACGCGACGGAGGGCGGCTTCTCGCTGTTCAAGGCGTTCAAGCGCCTGCGCGTGGAGCAGCCGGGCGCGCCCGCGTTCCTCGTCACGTCGGGCGACCGGTCGCTGCCGATCAGCTGGCGGCAGTTCACGGACGACGTCGACCTCGTCGTGCGGCTCGTTCGCCGCTACTCGCCGGGCGAGAAGGTCGCGCTTCTCGGCGAGAACTCCTACGAGTGGTTCGTGGCGCACGCGGCGATCATGTTCGCGGGGGCCACGGTGATTCCGATGGACGTGAACCTGACGCCGGAGGAGATCGCCGCGCGCATCCGCTTCACCGACGCAAGCGTTCTCGTCTATTCGGCCCTCCATTGCGAAAAGGCGCACGCGGTGCGCGCGCTCTGCCCGGATCTCAAGACGGGCGGCTTCGGCTCGATCAAGACGGAGCGGTTCCTCGACAAGGTGCGCGGTCTCCTTCAGCCGCAGGAAAGCGTCTGGGACATGGACGGCCTCGACACGTCGCGCGTCTCCATGATCATGTTCACGAGCGGCACGACGAGCGAGCCGCGCGGCGCGGAACTGACGCTTGCCGGCATCGAGGCGTTCGTCGCGTCGTATGCCGCGTCGCTGGCGGTGAAGCCGGGCGACCGTTCGCTCATGCTGTTGCCGCTCCACCACATCTACGGCTGCTGCGCGTCGTACTTCTTCCTCTCCCAGGGGGTTGCGCTTGGCGTCTGCCCCGACTTCCGCCGCGTCTACGATGCCGTGGAGCGTTTCCGCGTGAACATTCTCGCGCTCGTGCCGGCGCTCGCCGACCTCCTCTCGAAGAAGATTGCGCAGCGCGGCGCGACGGCCGAAGCGGCGCTGGGCCAGCCGATCGACTGGATTCTCGTCGGCGGCGCGCCGATGTCGCCGTGTGCCTACGACCGGCTGGCGGCGCAGGGGGTCAAGGTCTTCGGGGCCTATGGCCTGACGGAGACGACGGCGATCTTCTCGGTCGGCCCGTCGACGGTCGCGCCGCAGCTGGGGTGCGCGGGTCGCGTCGCGCAGTGCCCGTCCCTGGAGACGAGGGTCTCCGAGTCGGGCGAACTTCTCCTGCGCGGGCCGGCGGTGATGAGGGGCTACTACAAGATGCCGGAGAAGACGGCGCAGGTCATTGACGCGGACGGCTGGTTCCACACGGGCGACGTGGGGCGAATTGACGCGGACGGCTATGTCTGGGTCACGGGGCGTCTCTCGCGCACGATTGTCCTGTCGAGCGGCAAGAAGGTTGCGCCGGAGGAAATCGAGGCGCGGATTCTCGCGGTGCCCGGCATCTGCGAGGCCCTCGTCTCGGGCGAGGGCGAGACGCGCGAGATTCGGGCCGAGGTGTATGGCGAGGCGTCCGAGGACGCGATTCGCCGCGCGATCGGCGAGCTGAATCTGACGCTCCCCGTCTACAAGCGGGTGAAGACGGTCGTCGTGCGCGCGACGCCGTTCCCGCGCACGTCGTCCGGCAAGATCAAGGTCTGAGCGCACGCGGCTGGAAGGGGCTGAAGAAGTGAAGAACGACAATCCGCTGCGGTCGCGAAAGGCCGAGTGGCTCGTGACGGCTCCGAGCTTTCTGTGGCTCGCGCTGTTCTTCGCGGTGCCGGCGGTCATCGTCCTGGCGTTCACGTTTCACGGGCATGACGCTTCGGGCGGCGTCGGCGACTGGTCGATGGCGACCTGGCGCGAACTCGTCGATCCGGACTATCCGGCGATCGTCTGGAACACGCTGCGGATTTCCTTCGAGATTACGCTCTGGTCGATTGTCCTCGCGCTTCCTTGCGCGTACGCGATCGCCCGCATGAGTCCGAAGTGGCGGGCGGTCGTCGCCGGGGCGATCATGCTGCCGTTCTGGACGAGTTTCGTCGTGCGCGTCTTCGCGTGGAAGACGATGCTCCATCCCGACGGCTGGCTTCAGGCGTGCTATCTCGTCTGGCTGCGGACGCGCGAGTGGCTTTTCGACTGGCTGCCGGGCTTCCTTCAGCAGTTCCTCGTCTGGATCGGCTTCGCGTCCGCCGGGTCGGTCGATCCCGCGAGCTCGACGATTCTCGACTCCGAGGCGGCGGTCGTCCTCGTCTCGGTCTATTCCTTTCTGCCGTTTGCGATCATGCCGATCTACTCGGCGGCGGAGAAGTTCGACTTCGCGCTTTTGGAGGCGGCGCGCGACCTGGGCGCAAAGAACTTCTACGCCTTCCGCAAGATCTTCATTCCCGGCGTTCGGCAGGGCGTCGTCTCGGCGATTCTCATGGTCTTCATCCCGGCCGTCGGCTCCTATGTCATTCCGCAGATGCTCGGCGGCACGGACTGCGTGCTGATCGGCAACAAGATCTTCATGCGCGCGATCCAGAACCGAAACATTCCGCACGCGAGCGCGCTTGCGACGCTGATGGCCGTCTCGGTTCTCGTGCCGCTCGCGCTGGCGATGTGGTGGCGCAAGCGGCAGGACGCGCGAGACCGCAAGCGGCTCGATGCGCAGACGGCGCGGCTTCTCGTTTCGGGAGGCACCCGATGAAGCGCTCGCTCTTTTCCGTTGCCGTCCTCGGCTTCGTCCTCGCGTTCCTCTACGTGCCGATCCTGCTCGTGGTCGCCTACGGGTTCGTCCCGAACGGCACGGCGATGAGCTTCTTCGACGCGCACGGCCGCTTCCTCGGACTGACGGCGAAGTGGTATAACCAGATCTTTGCGGGCAGCTACGCGGTGAAGGCCCTTTTGGAGAGCTTTTGGCTTTCGCTCACGATCGCGGGCCTCGCGACGGTCGTCTCGTGCGTGCTTGGCACGACGGCCGCGCTTGCGCTCCATCGCTGGAAGGGGCGGCTTCAGAGCATCCATCACGCGCTCGTCTACACGCCGCTCGTGATGCCTGACATCCTGATCGGCATCTCGCTCCTGATGCTCTTCGTCGCGGCGAAGGTCGACTGCGGGTTCTGGACGATTCTCATCGCGCACGTGACGTTCTGCGTCTCGTACGTCGTCATGACCGTCCTGGCGCGCCTCCAGGACTTCGACGACCGCATTGTCGAGGCGGCCTACGACCTCGGGGCGGGGCCGTGGTACACGTTCTTCAAGGTCGAGCTGCCGATTCTTCTGCCTGGCATCGTCGCGGGCGGGCTTCTGGCCTTCACGCTCTCGATTGACGACGTCGTCATCACGTCGTTCGTGAACGGCGCGGGCACGAACACCTTCCCGACCTATGTCAGTTCCATGACGAAGCATTCGCGCAACCTGCCGAGCGTCTTCGCGCTCTCGACGCTCATGCTTCTCTTCACCTGCGCGCTCGTCGGCGTCTCGAAGCTCCTGACGGGAATGGCCCCCGCCGCCCG
>CAYQUI010000018.1:0-25259 GCA_964420685.1 uncultured Lentisphaeraceae bacterium
TTCGGACGCGAAGACGTACCAGTTGAGAATCGGAAGCCCGTTCAGTTTCTGCATCGCCGCGTAAAGCCGCGCCAGCGTCTCCGTGGATTCGGCAAAGATGAAACAGGTGTCCGTCGTCCTGTGTTCCTTCGCCGCGTCAAACGAAATCGCCTTGGGCGTCAGCTTCGGGTCATTCCCCTCGACCGTCCAGTCCTCTTCGACAAAGACG
Organism: uncultured Lentisphaeraceae bacterium; assembly: GCA_964420685.1. Taxonomy (GTDB): domain Bacteria; phylum Verrucomicrobiota; class Kiritimatiellia; order RFP12; family UBA1067; genus UBA1067. The sequence goes on from CAYQUI010000018.1 coordinate 209, forward strand.
AGCGTGTCCGAGCCGTTCGCACCCAGCGTCAACTCGAACGGCTGGGTCAGGCGCTGCTTTCGATCACGCCAACTGACGGACGGCAGGAACGCGCGAAAGAAAAGTCGTCCATCCCGTCGGCCATTCAACTTGACCGAAACCGTGTCGATGACGGCGAGTGCCTGGGCAATCACCGTCGCCTCCCGGACGGTCAGCGACGGGTCGAAGTCAGCCAAGACCTCAATGACGCCGTTCGTGGCGGCGGCACGGATCTCGCTCAACCGTTGCGCGGCGGTTCCCGGCGTAAACGTCACGTCCAGATGACGCGGCAGGGTCTTTTCGTCCCAGGAAATCGTGAAGGTCTGACGAGTTCCCTTCTCCAGCGTGGCCTTGGCCGTGTGCGCCCCGTAGACATCGCCCTGACGATAGATGCCGTCGAAGACGAGGGGCGACTGCGCGAGGGAATAGAGCGTGCAGAACGCGAGCGGCATCTCGTCCGACGCAACCACGCCCCCCTTCTCGTTTCGCGTTCCGCCCGTGTAGATGAATTCCGCCGGGGACAGGCCCTCCGGCCATGTCGTCTCGACGTAACAGGAAAGCGCGGGTTCAAGGCGAACGCGACAGCCGACGGGCCAGAGAACGCACGCGCGGCGATCTGTTGCACGCCCGCGCGGCAGACCGGCCTTTTCGAGTCGCGCGCAAAGTTCGCCGACAGACTCGTCCAAAAGGAACACCGTCTCGTAGTCGCGATCCGTGTCTTTCCCGGCGAAGAGAAATTCGATGGGAGTCCCCTTCTCCACGCCCGTTGCGGTCGCGGTAAATGAAAGCGAAGCGGCAAGCAGAATCGAAATCATGGTCGCGTCAGGTTGCGGTTGTCTGCGTCAGGGTCTCCAGTTCGGTCGCGGCCTCTTCCCAGTCGGCCGTGTAGCGATCGATCTCGAACTGGAGTGTCCGCACCGTGCGGTTCACTTCGGCGAAATCGGTCGTCGGCGTCGGGTTGAAGAGCTCGGCCGATGCGGTGTCCAGAGCCTTTTGGAGTTCGTCGATCTTCTTCTCCGCCGTCGCGACGCGCGCCTTCAACTCTCGCAACTTTGGCGCGACCTTTGCCCGTTCCGCCGCCCGCTGCTTCCGAATGTCTTTTGCGGAAAGTCGGGCGGTCGGGTCGTCGGGTCGTTGGGGCGTCTGGGTGTTTGGAAGTTTGGAGGTTTGGGTGTTTGGAGGTTTAGGGGAGGTGTTCCTCTCCTGCTCCGCCTTTTTCTCGCAGTAGTAGTCGTAGCCGCCGGGATATTGGCGGATGCCCTCGCGCGTAATCTCAAGAATGCTCGTCGCGACGGCGCGCACGAAGTCGATGTCGTGCGAGACGAGGAAAATCGTTCCCGTGTATTTCTTCAGCGCGTCTTGCAGGAGACGACGTCCATCGAGGTCGAGGTGCGTCGTCGGCTCGTCCAGAAGCAGGAAGTTCGGCGCGGTAAGGAAGAGCCGCAGAAACGCGAGGCGGATCTTCTCGCCGCCCGAAAGGACGCCCGCCGGCTTCTCGACGTCGTTTTCGTCGAAGCCGAATGCGCCGAGCTGGTTCCGGAAGACCTTTTCGGCGCCGCCGCCGTGCGCATCCCAGGCGTTCTTCGCGTTGCGGTAGACGGTGAGGTCAGGCGGAATCGTCTCGGCGAATTCCTGCGAGAGATAGCCTGGAACGACGTTGTGCCCGATGACGGCCTTGCCCTCCGTCGCCTGTCGCGTGCCGGCGATAAGGCGCATCAGGGTCGTCTTGCCGAGGCCGTTGTAGCCGACGAGCGCGACCTTGTCGCCGCGCGTGACGTTGAACGACAGCCCCGAAAAGACCTTCTTCACGCCATCGTAGGAAAATCCGAGGTTCTCGCAGCGGAACATCTCGATGCCGCTCGGCGGCGGCTCGGCGAGGCGCAGGCGCCCGGAGTTCGTGTAACGCTTCGGCAGGACGATCCGCGCCTCGTCGATCTTGTCGATGAGCTTCTGCCGCGACTGGGCCTGCGCGGCCTTCGTCGCCTGCGCGCGGAAGCGATCCACGAACCGCTGCAGCTGCTCGCGGTGGTGATCCTGGTTCTCCTTCGCCGCCTTCAGATGCTCGTAGCGCACCTCGCGCTCGGTGAGGTAGTAGTCGAGGTCGCCTTCGTAGCGCGTCGCCGTGCCCGCATCGACCTCGACGATGATGTTCGTCAGCGTCCGCAGGAGATAGCGGTCGTGCGAGATGAGCATGAGCGTGCCGTCATAGGCCTTCAGGAACTTCTGCAGCCACTCGACGGCCGGAAGGTCGAGGTAGTTCGACGGCTCGTCCAACAGCAGGAGGTCGGGCTTCGACGCGAGGACGCGCGAGAGCTCCGCGCGCATGCGCCAGCCGCCGGAAAACGACTTGAACGGCTTGTCAAAGTCCTCGGTCGCGAAGCCGAGGCCGCCGAGCGCGATTTTGACGCGCGTCTCGATGTCATAGCCGCCCAGATGCTCGAACTTCGTCTGAATCTCGCCATAGCGCTTCATCTTGGCGGGATCCGCGAGATCGGCCTCCAGGGCCGTCATCTCGGCCTCCATCTCGCTCAGACCGGGAATGCCGCGCAGCGCATACTCCAGCAACGTCTCCTCGGGCGTGTCGGGCATCGGGTTCTGCCGCGTGAAGCCAATGCGCGGATTTGCCTCGATGACGAGTTCGCCCGTGTCCGTCGACATTTCGCCGAGGACAATCTTGAAGAGCGTCGACTTGCCCGAGCCATTGGGGCCGACGACGCCGACGCGATCGCCCTTGTTGACGCGAAACGTGACGTCCGTCAAGACGTCCTGATGACCGTAATGAACGGAGATTCCCCTGAAATCGAGCATCGTCTAGCGTCCGGTCACTTCTTCAGGAAGAGCTCGATGACGGGAATCTCGACGTTCGGCTTCTTCATCGGCAGGACGATGTTGTCCTCGCGACCGAGGTCGCCGCCTTGCGAATGATGAATCTCCGCGCCCTTCCGAATCGTCAGTTCCGAAGCGTCATGCAGGAACTGCGCGTACTCGACCTTGTCCGCGAAGTCGAACGGCAAGGCACCCATCGGGTAGTTGACGAGGTGGATGTAGAGGCGGTTCGTCTCGGGATTGTACGTGAGGAGCGAATCGACGGGCGTCTTGAACGCGGCCGGCGCGGCCGTGCAGCCATAGATCGCGCGGCTGTTCTGGTGCATCCACGCGCCAATCGCGTCCAGCGCCTCGCACGCCCTGTGCTCGAACTCGCCGCGTCCCGTCGGGCCGACGTTGAGGATCAGGTTGCCGCCGAAGGCGACGGAGTTGACAAGCAGTTCGATGAGCTGGTGCGGGCTTTTCCAGCGCTCCTCGTCGCGATAGTAGCCCCACGAGTCGTCGGTGAGCGTCTGGCACGTCTCCCATGGCGCGTTCTTCCCGGCCACCTGCGGCCACTGGGTCACGCGACACCGCTCCGGCGTCACGAAGTCCCATCCGTCTTCGGTGTCCATGAGGTCGAGGCGGCTGTCCACGAGGATGTCCGGCTGGAGCGCGCGCGTGAGCTTCATCAGCTCGACCGACTCCCAGTGCTTCCAGTTCTTGCCGTACTTCGTCTTGATCGTGTAGTCGTACCAGATGATGTCGATCTTGCCGTAGTTCGTCAGCAGCTCGCGCACCTGCGCGTACATGTAGTCGCGGTAACGGTTCCAGTCCCGTCCTGCATTCAGCTTCTCGTAGATCTCATCCGTGAATCCGCCGTTCGCAGGGCGAAGCGGATGCGTCTGGTCGATGAGGTAGTCGGGATGATGCCAGTCCTTGATCGAGAAGTAGAAGCCGACCTTCAGCCCTTCCGCGCGCGCGGCCGCGACGTATTCGCGCACGAGGTCGCGACCGAACGGAGTCTTGGTGATCTTGTAGTCGGTCGTCTTCGTGTCCCACAGGCAGAAGCCGTCATGGTGCTTCGTCGTGAGGACGATGTACTTCATGCCGGTCTGTTTCGCGCGCCGTGCCCAGTCCCGCACGTCGCAGAGGTCGGGGTTGAAGCGCGGCAGATACCGCTTCTCGTAGACGTCGGGGGCGATCCGCTCCCGCGACTGGACCCATTCGTGGCGCGCCGCCGCCGAATAAAGCCCGAAGTGGATGAACATGCCGAAGCGATCGTGCGTCCACCACGCGCGGCGGGCGTCCCGCTGCGCGGGCGTCTCGCCGAAGATGCTCTTCGGCGGCGTCGGACGGTCTTTGAGCGCGTCAAAGGCCGAGGCCGGGAGAATCGAAGCGGCGGCGAGCGTCGTCGCCAACAGGGAGAGATGAAGATTTCTCATGAGGTTTGTTCTTTCAGTTCAGTGCCTTTCGAATCGTTGCCGTGTCCGTCACGCCAATGTACTCGGCGACCTTCGCGCCGTCCCGGTAGCAGAAAAGCGCGGGGATGGACATGATGCCGAACTGCGCCGCAAGTTCCGGCGCCTCGTCGACGTTGACCTTGACGACCTTCAGTTCGGGCATCTGCGGCAGAAGTTCGCGTTCGATCTTCTGCCCCATCATCTGGCACGGCCCGCACCAGGTCGCCCAGAAATCGACGAGTACCTTGCCCGTTTTCACCGCCTCGTCCAGTTCAGCCTTCGTCTTGACGTTCATTGAGCACCTCCTGACGTTTACTGTTTGGGAGAAACCGACTGCCCGTCCTTCGAGTCCTTCACCAGCCAGCCCGCCGCCGCGATCGCGTCGCGCAGCCGGTCGGACTCCGCCCAGTTCTTCGCCTGCCGCGCAACGGCGCGCGCCTCGAGCAGGGCCTGGACGTCGGACGGGATCTCGACCGCCTTCTTCTCGTTCTCGAAGAAGACGATGCCCAGCACCTCGTCCATGCGGTGGAAGACACGCAGAACCTCGTCCGCGTCAAAGCCGTTCGTCTCGGCGGCGGCGAGCGCGGCATTCGTCTCGCGCACGAGCTCGAAGAGCGCGGCAAAGGCCTTCGGCAGGTTCAGGTCGTCGTTGACGGCCGCCGTGAAGTCGTCGAGGCACTTCTGCGCAAACGCGCACGTTCCCGCCTTCCCACGTTCCCGCTTCTCCACCTTCTCCACGCAGGCGTCGATGCGCGCAAGCGACTTGCGGGCGTCGTCCAGCGCGGAGAACGCGAAGTTGAGTCCGCTGCGGTAGTGCGCGTTGATGAGGACGTAGCGGATCTCGCGCCCCGTGTAGCCCTTGTCGAGCAGGTCACGAAGCGTGAAGAAGTTTCCGAGCGACTTCGACATCTTCTCGCCGTTCACGCGCAGGTGCGCGCAGTGCATCCACGTCTTGACGAACGGCTTGCCCGTCGCGGCCTCGGCCTGCGCAATCTCGTTCTCGTGGTGGGGGAAGAGGTTGTCGATGCCGCCCGTGTGGAGGTCGAACGTCTCGCCGAGGTACTTCATCGACATGGCCGAGCATTCGATGTGCCAGCCGGGGCGGCCGCGCCCCCACGGGGAATCCCAGCCAACAGGGCCGTCGGACGGCTCCCAGGCCTTCCAGAGCGCGAAGTCGCCGACGTTCTCCTTGTCATACTCGTCGGCCGCACAGCGAAGCCCTGTCTGCTGGTGGTCGAAGTCGATGTGCGCCAGCTTGCCGTAGCCGGGGAACTCGCGCACCTTGAAGTAGACGGACTTGTCGTCCGACTGATAGGCGACGCCCTTCTCCATCAGCTTCTCGACGAGCGCGATCATTTCGGGAATGTGGTCGGTCGCGGCGGGATAGACCTCGGCCGGCTGCACGTTGAGCCGCTTCAAGTCGGCGAAGAATGCGTCCTTGTACGTCTTCGTGTAGTCCGTCAGCGCGACGCCTTGCGCGTTCGCGCCCTTGATCGTCTTGTCGTCGACGTCGGTGAGGTTCATCACCTGGCGCACCTTCATGCCGTTGAACTGGATGACGCGACGCAGGATGTCCTCGAACGTGTAGGCGCGGAAATTGCCGATATGGGCGAAATTGTAGACCGTCGGCCCGCAGGTGTAGAAGCGAACCGTGTTGTCGGCGAGCGGCTCAAGGGCCTCGACCCGACGCGAGAGTGAATTGAAGACGTTCATTTGTCGCCTATTATATCAAAATCCGCCCCTGTGCGGAGAAGCGCGACTACGACCGTGCTCTCACGGACTTTCGAGACCGTAGTACGCGCGGATGCGACGGAGCTCGCCCGAGGCCTCGATGCGCTTCAATCCCGCTTCGTACGCCGCCACGAGACGGCGCGCCTGCGCGGGGTCGGCGGTGGAGACCGTCAGCAGAATCGCCGCGCGGTCGATTGCCGGCGAGACGTTGTAATTCATCAGCAGTTCGGCCGTCCGGCCGAGGTTCGCGGCCTGGTAGTCCGTCCGCGTCTGGACGATGCCGTCGACCTCCCCTTGGTCAATCGCCAGAAACGGCCGTCCGGCGTAGGGGCTGTCGGCGGAGAAGACCTTCACGGCGCGCGGCGTGTCGCGCATCCGATCCACGTAGGCGCGAACGGCCGGACAGTCCAGGTAGCCCCCTTCCATTCCCAGCCGGATGGCGTCCAGCGACGTCGTGTCCCGATAGGTCCACGCCAGCGACCGCCGCGTGTAGACGACGACGTCGGCGCGCATGAGCGGCGTCGGCGCATGCGCCAGGTCCCGCAGACGCGGGTGGTCGCCGTAGACGATGCAGACCATGTTCGAATCGGCGGCCAGAAGTTCGCGCGTCTTCTCGACCGTGAGCGACGACACGCGAACGAGGCGCGCGCGCGGGAAGACCGCCCGAATCACGTCGAGCAGGTAGCCGTTGCGTTCCGTCGTCGGATTCTCGACGGCCAGCGGAACCCATGTCTCGAAAAGGACGTTCGGCGCCAGTTCGCCGTCCCTCGCGCACACGGATGTCGGAGCGGTCGGCGATGCCGCGTGGCGCGGGGCCTTCGCGAGGCCGACTAGGCCTTTCGCGGCGAACAGGGCCAGGAGCGCGACGATCAAGATGCCGTTGAGTTTTCTGATCATTTCCGAGCCTCCTTCCCTTCGAGCACCGCCAGGCGTTCCTTCTCGCGGCGCGCCCAGGCATGAAACCGACTGCCCTCCTGTCCAATCGCCAGCATGTCGTCGAGCAGCCGCCGCGCGTCCGCCGGATCGGAGGCGACGGTCAGGCGATACGCCCGATAGCAGTCGCGGAAACGCGCGTCCACGAGGCGATTGATCCGCACGGCGTCCTGCCGCCACGCACGCACGCGCGCCGCCTCGACGCCGACGTCCTCCGCCAGTTCGCAGAGCGGGAGAATCGCCGCCATTTCGGGGGCGAAGTCCGCCACCGTGCGGAAGCGCGCGGTCAAGGTCGTGAGCGCGCGCGCGACGTGTGCGGCAAGCTCCTGTCGCAGATGGGCCGTCACCCCCGGCAAGTCGTCGTTGCCGACCTGCATGAGCGACGCAAACGCCGCGCGCAAGGACTCAATGTCCGCAACCGTGTGCGCCGTGCCCGGCGTGCAGACGCGGTCGCGGGCGGACAGGTAGCCGAGGAGCGCCTTTTTCTGCTCGCGCAGTCCCCGAAACCAGCTCTTCAGCGAACCCGATTGGACGAACAGGTTTTTCGACATCTCCGACAAGATTCGCGTGACTTTCCCGTTCAGCTCCTCGCGCACGGCGGGTGAGGCCGTGCACGCCTGCAGAGCCGTCTCCGGAATCAGCCGTGACGCCGAGGAATGGACTTCCTGCGCGTCTTCCAGAAAGCGCGTGGCGTTGGCGATCGTGAACATCTCGCGGTCGATGCCGTCCAGGACCTTGGACAGTTCGTCCCAGCGGCGCGCCGCGATGGAATCCTGAATGGCCGTGACGTCCGCGAGGAACCGCGCGGCGCGTTGCACCGAGGCGTTTCCCTTGAAACGAGCCGCGCGCGCCAGAAGGTCATCCGCCACGGGCGAACGCTGCGCGCCGAGGACGAGCGGCAGGTCGCGGTAGAACGAAAGCTGGTAGATGTAGGCGTCCTCGTCGAAGGCCGCCGCGCCGGACGCGGGAACGTGCGTCACGCGGCGGGCGCCGCGCGGCATGTCCGCGAGGCGTTCCGTCCGTGTCGCCTCGCGCATGAAGAAGGCGCCGAGGAGCGTCAGAAGCCCGACGCCGAGCAAGGCCGCCAGGAGGCGGATGCGAACGCCGCGCGCGGGATAGGAAAAGGGATGCCCCGAACGGAGCGCGGCCGCCGCTTCGTCGGACGGCAGGAGCAGGCCCGTGAAGTCGCCGACCGAGAAGACCAGCCGCTCGGCAATCCGCGTGCGGACGCCCGACGGCAGGACGACGTCCAGCCCGTCGCCCGTTGGGTAGAACTCGAAGAGGACTGTCCCCGACACGGCGGGATTCACCGTGAGGCTTCCGCCGCGCAGCGCGTCCGCCGCGACGACGTTCCGCCCGCCTGTCACGCTTTCGGCCGCCACGGTCGACTTGCCGACGCGCCAGACGAGGACATGCCCGGAACGCACGGCGTCCGATTCGAGGCAGAAGGCAAGGCCCGCGACCGAACACGCCGAGCCGGCGACCAACGGAAGAGAGCCCGCGCGCTTCGTGCCGCAGACGACGGGCGACGTCGCGTCGGCGGCGGCAAGCGTCCAGCCGTCCGTCTCCCGGACAAGCGCGGCAATCACCCGGTCGCCCGTCGCGACGGACGGGGCGAGGCGCACGGAATCGCCGTCCGCGACGACCAGGACGGGGCTTTTCACGTCTTCCAGCGGACGCTCCAGAAGCGTCTTGCCGGACGCATCAAGTATCTTCAGGCGTTCCATGTCTCACTCCCCCTTCCGCTTCGAATCCTGTGCCGCCGCACGTCGCGCCGCGATCGCCGTCTCCGCATGCGCCGCGCGGCGACGCATCAACGCCTCGTCCTCCAGCGTCGCATGGCGGAGAATGTACTGAGCCTGCTTGTGCGCGGCATTGAGGTCGCCGACGGCCTGGTGCTTGTCCAGCTGGACGAACCAGTCGTTGACGACGCGGGCGCGGAGACGCAGGAATCCCTCGTAGGCCGTGAAGTCCTCTGAGGCGAGGATGCCGCGCTCTTCCTGGACGGACGCCGCGAGCGTCAGAAGCCGCCGAAAATGCTCGATCGCCGGGCAGAGCGCGGTCTCCGGCTCGACCGCGACGCGCTGGGCGTACAGCTTCCAGAGCGCGCGTTCGCGCGCCTCCTCGACGTCGATGCGCGCGTGTTCCGCCGCGTCCAACTGGGCGGAGTTGACGACGGGACGAGAAAAGCGTTCGATCGCCGCCGGCAAGCCGAGCGTCTGCGGGAGCGCGAGGGCCGCCGCGCGCACGGCCGCGTCGCGGCTGGACATTTCCGTGTGCCACGCCGCGACCGCGAAATAGCGGATGTCTCCGAGGTAGAACGAGAAAGCCAGCCCCTCGCGCGCGTCAAGGCTGAAGAACGCCTGGGCGATCGGAACGCCCTGCCGCAAGTGCGCCCGCGCCGTGCTGACGACGTCTGGCGGCACGGCATCTGGCGCGAGCGCCCCCTCCTCCCGGAGGACGGACTCGATCCGCCGCGCGAACAGCGCGGGGTTGAGGTCGAGCGCGCGATAGGCGAACGCCGGGTCGCGCGACGCGGCGACGGAGAGGAACGGCGTCGTCTCCGTTTCGTGAAAGGAGAGGACGGCGCGGTTCGTCTCCTGCGCGTAGCGACAGCAGGCCGCCGGCATCTTCAGGTTGAAGAAGTCCGTCGCGACGGTCGTTTCCGCCGGCGTCGCAAGCCGGGCACGCGCCGCGTCCAGGCGAGACCAGGCGGCGTAGGCGAAGAGCGCCGCGCCGAAGGCGGCGAGAAGGACGAGTCCCCACAGGAGGACGGCGGCAGAGAGTGCCGTTGGGACGATGACCGGTCTTTCGGATTTGTTCATGCTTGTCACCTCGTCACGTACTGGATGATGAGCGGCGCGAAAAGGACGATGAAGACGCCCGGCAAGATGAGGAGGAGAAGCGGAAAGGTCATCGCGACGACCGCCTTTTGGGCGCGTTCCTGCGCGCGGATGCGCGCGGCCTTTCGCATGAGCTGCGCGGCGGACCCCAGGTTCTCGGCCACGCCCGTGCCCATCTCCAGCGCCTGGGCCATCGTCGAGAAGACGGCGTTCGCGTCCGGCGAGCCAATGCGCTCGGCGACGTTTGTAAGCGCACGCGCCAACGACGTGCCGATCGCGACTTCGCCAAGGACGCGCGCCAACTCGTCGCGGACGGGACCCGGCGGCGAGACTTCGACGACCGTGCGGATCGCGCCGGAGAGGTCGCCGCCGGACTGCGAGACGAGCCGCATGATGTCCAGCGTCTGGGGCAGGTCGCGCGAAAAGGCCTGCAGCCGTCGCCGAACGAGATCGCCGAGGGCCTGTTCGGGCCAAAGGTAAAGCAGCACGGAAAAGACAAGGGCCAGCAAAAGCACAAGCCCCGGCGACAGGCGCAGAAGCGCGCCGACGACCGAAAAGGCGAGAAGAGCCAAGACGGGCAGCACGAAACGCGCGACGAAGACCTCCGCCGCCGTTGCGCCGCCGAGAAAGACACCGCCCGACTGGACAATCTGCCGCTCGTAGGCGGAAAGCGTGCGGTCCAGCGCGGCGTCGCGCGGCCGTCGCCGCTCGACGAACGGCGCGAGGGCCGAGAGAATCGGGCGCAGGGCCGAGGCGCCCCCTTCTCGCGCAGCCGACGTCCGCCGCAGACCGAGAAGCCCGCGCGCGAGCGCCAGGCCCAGCAAGGCCGCCGCGCCCCCTGTCGCGGCGAGTCCGAGCAGAAGATGGACGGACGTGTTCATGGCGTTTCCCTCATGTTTCGACAGAGACGATCTTCTTGATCCAGACGTAGGCGAGGGTCTGCATGGCCGCAAGCAGCCCCAGGACGCCCCAGCCGAGGCCCGTGGTGAAAAGCGGCTTCATCATGTCGGGGCGAATGCCGCCGAGGATGAGGATGAGCGCAACGGGAAGACAGCTCATCACGATCGCCTGCATACGCCCTTCCGTCGTCATGGCGTGGAGTTCGCGCTCGAACGCCATTCGGTCGCGGAGGAGGCCCGCCAGCATCCGGTAGTTCTCGTGTAGCTGGCCGCCGTGCGAGACGCCGATCGCCGAGGCGATGGCGATCATGCGCACGTCCTGTGTCGGCAGACGCGCGGCGAAGTTGTCGAATGCGCCCGCGACCGAGAAGCCGAGCGACGTGTCGTAGAGGATGCGGGCGAACTCGGAACCGACGGCGGGCGGAAAATGCTCCAGGTTGCGCAGAATCGCCTGCGGCAGGGTCAGGCCGGCCGAAAGCGAGTTCGCAATCATGTCCAGCGCGTCCGGCAGCTCGTCGCGGACGGCCGCGAGGTAGGCCTTCCCGGAACGCCGCGTCGCGCCGCCGCGCATGACGCGGCGAACGACGTCCGTGTCCTCCGCCACATCGCGCGAGGCGAGGACGCGCGCGACGACGATGCCGACGAGCGTCGCGAAAAGCGCGAGCGAAACGGTCAGGACGATCAGGTGCACGGGACCTCCTCGAAGACGTCCGCGTCCAGCGGGACGCCGCGCAGACGGAAATCGTCGCAGAACGTCGGGCGCGCGACGGCGACATGGCGGCCGAGAACCTTGCGCGTCCGTTCGTCCACGCCCTCGCGGCGGAAGGCGAAGAGCGTCCGCAGCACGGCGTTGCCGTTCGCGTCGAGTCCGACGACCTCGGAGATTTCGGTCGTCTTGCGCGAGCCGTCCGAGAGACGGGCCGTCTGGACGATGATCGAGACGGCCGAGACGATCTGCGCGCGGATGGCGGAGAGCGGAATCTCCATGCCGGCCATGAGGCACAGCGTTTCGAGGCGCGCGACCGTGTCGGCCGGCGTGTTGGCGTGGACGGTCGTGAGGGACCCGTCGTGTCCCGTGTTCATCGCCTGCAGCATGTCCAGCGCTTCGCCGCCGCGGCATTCGCCGACGACGATGCGGTCGGGGCGCATGCGCAGACAGTTCTTCACGAGCCGGCGGATGGAGACCTCGCCCTTTCCTTCGGCGTTCGCGGGACGCGCCTCCATGCGCACGACGTGAGCCTGCTGGAGCTTGAGCTCAAGCGAGTCCTCGACGGTGATGATGCGTTCGGACGGGCCGATGCAGAGGGAGATCGCGTTCAGGAGCGAGGTCTTGCCCGAACCCGTGCCGCCGGAGACGACGATGTTCTTGCGCAGGCGCACGCAGGCGTCGATGAACTTCGCCATTCGCTCGTCCATCGAGCCGAAGGAGACGAGCTTTTCCAGCGTGAAGAGCGACTTGCCGAACTTGCGGATCGTCAGGCACGCGCCGTCGGGTGTGATCGGCGGGATGACGGCATTGACGCGGCTGCCGTCGGCGAGACGCGCATCGACGAGCGGACTCGACTCGTCGATGCGGCGGCCAACGCGGTTGACGATGCGCTCGATGACGCGGATGAGGTGCGCGGGGTCGCGGAAGCGGCGATCCGAGAGGGCCACCCGGCCCGCGCGTTCGACGTAGGTGTGCGCGAAGTCGATCACCATGATCTCGGTGATCGAGTCGTCGGCGATGAGCGGTTCGAGCGGGCCGAGGCCGAGCATGTCCTCCACCGTCTCGCGGCGGAGGTCGGCGACCTGCTCGTCCGAAAAGCCCGCGAGCTCCGGGAGGCCGCGCGCGAGAATCGCGTCCAGCGAGTCGTTGACGCGCGTCTGCAGTTCGGCTCCCGTCGCGAGGCCGCTGCCGACGTCGTTCGAGAGCGCCGCGAGCGCGTTCGCGTAGAGAATGTCCGAAGCCGTTTCGCGCCGCGTCTTGCGCGCCGCGTCCGCCTCGCACGAGACGGTGCACGAAAAGGCGCCGACGGCGATTTCCGTGCGTGCGACCAGGGGCGCGCGGGCCGTTGCGCGTCCGTCGACGACAAGCCGTCCGTCGCCGGCGAGGTCGCCGACCCACCAGACGCCGCCGAGGAGCGCAAACGAGAGCTGACGGGCGGCCAGCCCTTCGCCCGCCGCGACGACGATGTCGTTGGCGGCGGCCGAGCCGAGCGTGAACACCTCGTCCGGCTTGCCTTCCTGCGGCGTCAGCGTCGCGAGACGCTTGCCGTTGCGTTCGAATGCGAGAGGTCTCATGGCGTGGTCTCCTTCCCTACGGCTGGGCGACGACCAGGGGTCTCGCCTTCAGCGCGTCGCGCCGGCGGATGGCCTCCGCCCCGCTGCCCTCCACGGCCCAGTTGATCGTGACGACGAGCAGCATCTCGCTCGTCTCCTCGCTGGAACTGCGGTTGCCGAAGAGCCATGGCCCGAGGAACGGGATGCGCGAGAGAAACGGCGTTCCCGTCTTCGTCTCGCTTTCCTTCGTCCGGTTGAAACCCGACATGACGATCGTCTCGCCGGGATGAACCATGTACTTCGACTTCGTCTGATAGCGCGAGATCGTGATGTCCTGCCCTGCGCCCTCTTCGCCTGGCGTGTAGTTGACCGGCATCTTGTTGTCGAGGTCAAGATCCAGGTTCACGACCGAGGCGTCGACGATGACCGGCGTCGCCTTGACGATGAAGCCGTACTCGATCGTCTTGAGGTCGCCGCTCGAAAACGTGCCCGTCGTGTTGCGGTGGATCGTGCCGCCGTTCTGGAACTGGACTTCCTCGCCCGACTGCGTCGCGAGCGACGTCTTGTAGACCGTCTTCGCCGCGCCGTTCTGCTTGAGGAGGTTGACGGTCGCCCGAACGCCGGAGACGTCCATCTTCGCGTGGCTCGACCAGAAGTCGCCCGCATCGGAGGCCGTCGACGAAGTGTCCCCGTCGCCCGATGCCTCCCCGCCGTCGCCGCCGGACGAATAGCCGTACTCCAGTCCGCCCGAGAACTCGGCCGAGATGGCGGTCGGCGTCTGCACGCCGAGGTTGCGCGCCTTCGAGACGTCATATTCGAGCATCTCGACGTCCAGGACGATTTTCTGCCGCGCGATCTTCAGGGCGTCGGCGTTGATCCCGACGCCGGGGAAGTCCTTGAGGAATTCCCGGGCACGCGCCTGGACGGTCGTGATCGCCGGACGGTCAAAGAGGACGCCCGTCAGGCAGATCTCATTTCCGACGGCCGACGCCGTCACGTTCGAGTGACCGACGTGCTGCAGGTACGCGCCCAGCAAGGCCGCGAGGGCGGGCGTCGAATAGGTGACTTGCGAGAGGATGCGTTCGGGGTCGAACGCCTTGGACTGCTCGACGCGGCGCAGCGTCTCCGGATTCGCCGTCGAGCCGCTGACGACGACCTTGTCGCCGCTCACCGAGACGGAGACCTCCGGATCGTCGGCAAAGAACTCCTGGAGCGTCTGCCAATACGGCGGCACGACCTGAACGGGCAACGTCGCGCAGGGGCCGCGCCCGTCGGTGAGCGTGACCTCCGCCCGTCCGATCCGAACGCCGGTCACGGCGGCGCACCCGCCTTCCGGCGGAAGGACGGAGACAATGGCCGTGTTCGCGCTCCGAAGGCTCACGGCCGATCCTGTCTTCACGTCGATGCTCGTGCCCTCCGGCACCGTGACGTCCGGCAGTCGGCGCAGACCGTCCGCGCGGAGCGCGGCAACGGCGAAAAGCCCGACGGCCAGCCCCAACAGCGTGTTCGTTTGCTTCATGTTCATGCCTTTCTCGGTTCTGTCGATTCAGAGGACGCGCGCCCCGGCGGTCAGAAGTTCCGCACCGCGTCGGCGAAGCTCGCGCCGGGCGAGACGGTCAGGCGACTGCGGTCGCGCTCCGTCTTGTCGTCGCGCACGTTCCGCAGCAGGTAGGTGATCTGCCCCATCGAGCGCGCCTGGACCATCAGGATCGCCGCGCGCGTCGGCAAATTGAGCGTGATCGTGCTGTAGGCGGACTCGTCGCCCTCAAGCTCGTAGTTCCGCCCGACGGCGACGACGGGCACGTTCTGAAGGATGACGGACGAGACGATCGAGTCCTTCGCGTCCGCGCCGCCCGTGCCCGTCAGAAGGCCGAGCGCGGCCTCGCTCGCCGTGAGCACCACGTCAATGCGGCTTCCCGGACGGATGAAGCCGTTCACCGACGAGACGCTGTCGACGGGAAGCGTGACGGCGCGGCAGCCGTCGCCGATCAGATCCGCAAACGGCGCCTTCGGCTCGGTGTCGACGTCCATCCAGAAGATCGGCGTCCGGGCCGCCACCAGCCGTTTCGCCCGCCGTCCGACGACCTTCGTCTGCATGTCGGCCATCGCCTTTTCATAGGCCGCGTCCGTCTCGGCCGGCAGCACGATGTGCGTGTTCGAGAGCGCCGACAGGGGAATGGGCGCGGACGCGAGCATCTCCGGGCCGATTTCGCCGCCTTCCTTGATCTCCATTGTCGCCACGAGGACGTTGGCCATTGGCGTGGCCGTCACCACCGTCTTCGCCTTCACGTACTTGTTCACGGCCACAACCGCGAACAGGCCGACCAGGACGGCGGCCAAGACCGCGAGCTTTGTCTGATTGCTATTCGTCATCTTCGTTTTCCTTTCTGTTGACAAGAATTTCGTCGTCCGCATAGCGAACGGCCACGACCGTGCCGACGCCGACCGTGCGCGGCGCGACGTCCCACGTCGCCGAGAGGTTCGCCCGAACCCACGCGCCCGGCAGATCCGCGCGCCGCGTCCACCCCGCCCGCGCGTAGGTCGCGGCCAGCTGGTGGCGGACGTCCGTCTCCTCCCAGCTTGAAAGGCCCACGACGAGGAACGACGCGCCCGACGCGCGCATGCTGAGCTGCGTGTAGAGGGGACGCGCGACCTGAACGGCGCGCAGGACGTCCGGCAGCCGCGCGAGCACCTGCTCGTCCGCGAGGCCCGCGATTTCCTCGAAGGTCATGGCCCGGTCGAGTCCGAGGCGCGTGCCGGCCGGCAGGACGAAGTCCTCGCGGCGCGTGCCGCCGCCCGCGAGCGGCCGGTGGGTGCGGCGGACGATGCGGCGGTCGGTCGTCAGGTAAAGCCCGCCGAAGTCGTGCAGCGTCGCGAACGTGTAGGCGAGCGGCAGGTCAAGCGGCTTCCAGCCGCGCGCACGCGCCGCGCTCGCGCTCGTCCGGATCGCCTGTTCCAGCGGCATGGGCATCGTCGTCACCGTCGACTGGGCGGCCATGCCCCCGACGTTGAGCCCCAAGTCGGACGGCACGAGACGGGCGAGGTCATAGGCCTTCGGCGCGGGCGCGCGATCCGGAATCGCCGTCTCGGCCTTGTACGTCGCCTCCGCCGCGAAGCCGCCGGCCAACCGCCGCGCGGCGACGCGCATCAGGCCGACGACCCCGACCGTCGCGGCCAACGCCACGACGGTCACGCCGAAGCGGCGGATGTGCGTTCGACTTACTTGATCCATGGGCTGAAGACCTTTGTCAATTTTCGAACCAGCGTCGAGGGCGCCAGCGCCTTCGTGTCCAGCGACGGCATGTAGCAATAGGCGCGCACGCGCTGGTCGGGCACGAGCGCGACGCCCTTCCGGCGCGGCGCGGCCGTCGGAATGAGCATGGCGTCCCCGTGGCGGCCGAAAAGCGTGTAGGCCGCACTGGGCGAAAAGGGTTGGATGTAGACGCTGACGGCCGTCCGCACGACCTTGTCCGTCGGAAAGACGTCTTCCAGGTAGCGGAACGTCTGAAGCGTCAGCACGTTGACGACGCCGCCCAGGATCTTCCCCATGATGTCGACGAACTTGTTCGTCTCGGTCTCGCCCTTGAGGAGATCGAGAATGTCGTTCACGATGTTGTGCGCGAAGCCGCGCTGCAGCTCGAACGAGCCCTTGCAGTAGACGCGATTCTTCGTCGCCCCTTCCTTCTCCAGAACCTCCGCGAGGTAGTCGCGGACGACCGTCTTGCCGGGCCAGCCCGGACAGCCCGAACCCGCCCCCTTCGCCTTGTCGTCCCGTGCGCCCGGAATGAGGTGCGCCTCGATGTCGCAGAGCGCGCGCGTCGCAATCTCGACCTGCTGCTCGGCGTACAGGACGCGCGTGAAGTCCGCCGCAAAGAGGAACGCGAAGAGGAAGATCGGGACCAGGACGGCGAACTCGACGTAGGCCGAGCCCCGCGCCGAGGCGAGCCGCCGCATCAGCGGATTCGTGAAGATTCGTGTCCATTCGCCGTTCACGCCGTTCCCCTCAGTGATAGATGATTTTCCCGACAACGTAATTAAAACCAGTCGAAAGCTCCTTCAAGGCCGTTGCGACCGGGACGAGCTTCGCCGTCGCTCCCGTTCCGAAGCCCGCCCGACGCTGGTTCACCTCATTCTTGCCCGGCTTCTTCGAGTGCGCCACGACGTCGCCCGAAATGCACTGCGCCGCCGCGACCGCGAACATCGGCATCTTTCGCACGCCGCTGCGGCTGAAGTCCTTCTGCCACTGGTCGAGCGACAGCGTCTCGACGTGTCCACGGTACTTGTGCGCAATCCAGATGGACGGGCCGGGCGTCACGCCGACGCCCTTCTTGCTGCCGCGCCTGGAGACCCACGGCTCAAATGCCCACCTCTTCCCCGTGCCGAGGGCCTCGTGCAGGTTTTTATAGATGCCGTAGTGCGTTATCTTGAAAACATACGAGGTGTCCGCACTGCGCGTCCAGGGCTTCTTCTTTCCCGCCGCCTCGTCGATGCTGAGCGGCAGAACGACCGTGTCGGGGACAGGGAACGAAATCCCGACCGCGTAAAGGCCGAGACGGCCGAACGAACCGAGATTCAGAGAGACGTTCCCCAGCGGATCGGCCCGGTTGCAGTTGGCGAGCTGCTGCGCCCCCCACCAGCCGAATGCCGTGCTGCCGTAGGCGTAGAAGTAGCCGATGGGCTTCAGAATCCAGGGGCAGATGCGCGAGGCGAGCAGCCCCGACATGCCGCCCGTCAGGAGCGCAATGACGTGAAAGGCCTGTGCGGCGATCTTGAAGCCAATGCCGGCGAAGGGAAGCCATTCCAGGGCCTCGCACGCGAGCGCGGCGGTCTCGAAGCCGGTGGCGATCATGAGAAGCTTGTCCGCGACCGACAACGCCACGTACATCTCGTCGTTGATGTTCTGGACGGCGTTCATGCCGCGCGCCTGCCAGACGCAGAAGCCCAGCGCGGCGGAGTCGGCGGCGTTCTGGAGGCGCATCTTCTCCTTCGAGAGCTGCGCCGTGTTCCACGTCATCATCAGCATGCCGACGACGACGAACAGCGCCATCGCCATCAGGATGCCGACATGGCCCGAGTCGTCGCCCAGCCGGCGACGCAGGAACTGAACGCACCGCGCCCTCATCGATCGTCTCCCTTTTCGTCCGCATTCCAGCCGTCCGTGCCATGCGTCCACGAGTCGCCGCCGTCATCATTGTCGCTGCCGGATCCAGGCGACGAGACAGGCGGAAGATCCGAGTCTGCCTCGGGCGGCGGCAGCGGCGGGTTCGGGTCTGGCCCCGGCTGGGGCGCCACCTCGCCCGCCTTGCAGTTCAGAAGCTTCGCCAGCGCAAGCTGGGCTTCGTAATTCGCGTAGAACTTCTCCCAGTACTCGTCCGCAAGCGCTTCGAACTTCTGCGAGACGGCCAGCGGGTCGTCGCCGATCCACGCATGGTTCCGGCGCAACGTTGCGCGCACCGCCCCCGGATCGGTTGGCGCGCCCGATTCGAGGATGGACTGCCCCGTCGCATGGGCGAAGTCAATGAGGTTTTGGCGGCGGACGGCGACGAGAGCCGCCAGCCGGCTTTCAAAGTCCTCGCCGAACTGGCGCAGTTCGCGCTCGGTGCGATCGATCTCGCGAATCGCGGGCATGACGTTCTTCCTGAGTTCATCCAGTTTCTTCTCGATGATCGCCGCCGCCTTTTCGGGGTCGGCGAGAATCTCCTCGTCGGACATGCCGACGTCAATGAACGTGCCGGGGTCTTCTCCGGGATTGTCCTTCTCGCCGAATCCGACGGCCTCGTCCAGTTCGCGCGAACAGTCGCGCACGAACGTGAGAAGCGTTTTCTGCCATTCGGGGAAGACGTTCTGGAAGCGCGCGACCACATTGGCCTCATGCCTTTGACACGCCTCAATCTGATCGGGACGCCAGGTGTCAAGCATCGCGCGGGCACAGGAGGCGAAGAAGTTTGTCGCCATTTTCTGATAGACGTCATACGGCGCGAGACCCTCGCCCGTGTACTCGTCTTTCGTAACGCCCCACGTCGTCTCCGACGCAACAGGACTCATCAGGTGAGTCGCCCGAACCGTGTTTGTCAGAAGAAGCGTCTGATAGTATTCCGGTGCGGGACGCCGAATCCGCAGGTGCGAATGGGTGTCGCCCCAGCAGAACCACTCCTTGTTCGTGTAGGCCTGGTTCTCGAAGTTTTTCATGGATTGAAGCCGTCTACCGCCATGAAATCCTTTTCCAACCCAAAAGTGACACGTCTCATCCGTTTTCTCCGAAATGTTACGAAACGACTGAAGATAGTCCGCCGGTGGCATTTTCTTCTTCCACTCCTTGTGGTTTTTCGGATTCGACGGCGCACGATCCATCCAGAAGACGAGTCCATTCGCCGCATAATAGCTTGTCTTGTCCGTCTCCCCCGTGATGCCCTGCCCGATGCCTTTGTAGGAGCCGGAACTCTTCGATTGGCTGTCGTACGGGCCGACTTTCTCGTCGCCGAGCTGGTAGTGGTAGTAGAGTGCGGCGACCTTCATGAAGCCGACGTACTTGTTGCGAATCTCCTCCACGATCTGCGGCGGGGTGTTCGTGTTTCCGGGATCGTAGGCCGTCGCCCCTTCGCTCTTCAGGTTGTCGTTCGAGAGGATCGGCTGCGGATAGGCGAGCGCACGCCCGACGGCCGTCGGGCGGCCTTCAAGCGTCTTCGCGTCGGCTTCGGAAAGCTTCGCCGAGGAGAGCACGGGGAACAGCCACGCACGCTCGAACGGCCAGGCGATCTTCACGTCGATCATGCGCTGCTCCTGTCCCTCCGGCGGCCAGGGCGCATCGCTCGTCACGAACCAGTCGTCGAACTTGACCTCCTTGTCCAGGCAACGCGGCAGGTCAAGTCGCCTGTCAGCCGTCTGGCCGCCATACGTGAACGACATGTCCTTGCGCTCCGTCACCGTGATGATATCCGGGAATTCCGCTACGCGGCCCGCCGCATGCGCAAGCTGACGTACGAGGCGGTTGTTGTCGAGGAGCTCGCCGAGCGCCGTGAAAATCGGATCGAAGAGCGTGGTGAGCGCATCGACGAGCGCATCGATGAGCGGCTGGAGGAACTTATTGGCTATCGCCTGGAGCTTCTCCTTGAAGAAGCCCTCCGGCAGCCCTTCGCCGAGGTGCTTGACGAGCGCTTTCGTGACGCCCTTCGTGAAATTGTCGACGAACGCCTTTTTGAGATTCTTCAGCGGCTCTTCGAGGAACGTGACGAACCAGTCGCGCGTGAACTCCTTCGACGTTCCGTGCAGCGAACCCATCGCGCACGTCGACATGAGCAGCGCCGTCGCCACCTTCATTCCATCCGTCCGAAGGCGGTTGGACTTGAAGTCCTTCTTGTAATTCTTCGTGCCGGCTTCGACGGACGCGATGCGCGCGCACGTCCACGCCGTGTGGTTCGCCATGATCTTCGCGTCCCAGAACGCCGCGAACTCGATGAGGGTCGAAATCGTCAGGATGACAAGCGGCATTACGACCGCGTACTCCAGGTAGACGGACGCGCGCGAGGATGCCAGCCGCCGGCGAATGCGCATGAGGAGATTCTGTTCGCGGGCGTTTCCCATCGGCGACGGCCTAGTCGAAGAAGACGGCGTAGAGCGTCCCGGCCGCAATGGCCAGACCGTACGGAACAAGCGGCGGCTTCCGAAGCCCCTTGGCGGGCTTGGGCATGCCGAACAGGATCTTGAAGGCGTTGGCGAACGTCGAGAGGAGAATGCCGTTCCAGGCCATGATGGCGATGGCCAGAAGCCCGCCCGCCAGGCAGACGTCCGTCACCACGCGCAGGATGAGCGGATAGCCGACGATCGCGCCCGTGGCGGCCAACAGCTTCATGTCGCCGCCGCCGACCACGCCCAGAAGGCAGAACGGCAACAGGACGCCGCCGCCGATGAGAAGCCCCAGGCAGGCGTTCCACAGGCCCGGCAGCCAGCCCTCGGCCAACGCCGCGCCCAGGCCCACCAACGCGCCGACGCCCGTCAGCACGTTCGGAATGCGCCGCCACCGGACTTCGCCGTAGCAGGCGAAGGCCAGGAAAATCGGCAGACAGACGAAGACGAGCGGCATTGCGGCTAGAAGATCGGCAGCTTGATCAGGATTTCACGGACGGTGAAGTCGGCTCCGACAGCCTCGTTGATCGCACTGCCGGGCGTAAACGCCGACACGGCGACGAGCACGACGAACAGCTGGACAAGCGCATACTCCAGGTAGACGCTTCCCCGTTCGGACGCAACTCGCCGCCAGATCCGGTTCATGCCGAGGTTATTGTTCGGTTCCCTTGTTCAGGTCCATGCTGGGCGTAATTTCGGCTTTATCCACGGCCGTTCTGACATTTTTGGTCTGATCGCCTGTTGACTTGAAGAGTTGTTTCAACTCTTCGCCGAAGAACATCGCCGCGACGGCGACCACGACGGCCACCAGTCCGGCGAGCATCGCGTATTCAATGAACGTGGCACCCTTGCGGGCCTTTATCAGCATCTGCTTCATGGTTTTTCTCCTTTGTTTGAGGGTGTGGACAAGAAAGTCACTTCGTGATCTTGCTCGTGGGCACGACTTCGGCCGTCTTCTCGCCCAAGGCCTTGAAGAGGCTGAGGATCTGCTCGCCGTAGAACTTCACGCCGACGGCGCCGACAATGCCAATCAGCGCCGCCAACAGGGCATACTCCAAATAAGTCGCCCCGCGCCGCAGGCTCATCGCCCGCCAACGCACGCGGTCAGATGCACGGAGAGGCCGCTCAGAGGCCCTGTCCGCGCGAGTTAAACATAGGGGGGGGGGGGGGTAAAGGCCTCGCCACGCCCGTCAGAGGCGGCGTTTCGCGCGTCTGCGCATACGCACGACACGTCGGCACGACGTGTTTCCCGAACCTGATTCGCGCAATCTCGCTGTGTGAACGTGGTCATGTTCGCTCCAACTCAGATGCGCGTATTGTAGCACAGTCGTGCCTCGCCGTCAATCCGCGACGCGCGCGCCGATGAGAATCTGGGGATGGGCTTCGGTGATGCGAATGCGCACCGTCGCGCCAATCGCCGGATGCGCGTCGGCGGGCGCGTCCCAGACGACAATGCGGTTGCCCGAATCGCGTCCCGACAAGCGCGCCTTGTTGCGCTTCGAGGGGCCTTCGACCATCACTTCGCGCACGGTGCCGACGAGCGCGTCGTTGCGACGCTGTCCGCGAATTTCCTGGTCGGACAAAAGAATCTGGTTGCGACGCTCCTTCTCGGCCGTCGGCACGTCGTCCGGCAAGGCCGCACTGCGCGTGCCGGGACGCGGCGAATACTTGAAGACGAACGCATTGTCGAAGCCGGCCTCCTCCATAAGCGACCGCGTCGCCTCGAAGTCCGCCTCCGTCTCGCCGGGATAGCCGACGATCACGTCCGTCGTGACGGCGAATTCGGGATCGAACGCCCGAAGCTTCCGCACGGCGGCGAGATACTCCGCGCGCGTGTAGTGACGCCCCATCTCCGCGAGAACGCGATCCGAGCCGGACTGCACCGGCAGGTGGAGGTGACGGCAGACCTTCGGACAGTCGCGGTAGGCCGCGATCAGTTCGTCCGTGCAGCCTTTCGGGTGCGCGGAGGTGAAGCGAATGCGTTCAAGGCCGTCAATCTCCTGCAACGCGCGCAGGAGACGCGGGAACGGCTCGCCCGCGCCCGTTTCCCACGCCTTGTTGCGGATGCCGTAGCGCAGGACGCTCTGGCCGAGGAGGCAGACCTCCTTCACGCCGCGCGCGGCGAGGCAACGCACCTCCTCGATGACGTCCTGCGCGGGACGCGAGTACTCGTGTCCGCGCACGTCCGGGACGATGCAATAGCTGCAGCGGTTGTCGCACCCCAGGAGAACGGTGACATAGCTCTGGACTTGCGCGAACGTGCCCGCGCGCCGCGTGTCCGGATGCGCGTCCAGCCCTTCCGGCACCTCGTCGTCGCCCAGTTCCAGCGTCGGATACCGCGCGTCCGCGACAATCTTCGGAATAAGGCCGAAGCGGCGCGGGCCGACGGCGAAGTGGAGCTTCGGCAACCGCGTGAAGACGTCCGCGCCCAGTCGCTTCACCGCGCACCCCATGAGACCGACGACCTTGCCGGCCGCGAGCAGGTTGCCCGCCTTGCCGATCGCCTTTTCCTCGGCCTTCTGCCGCACGGTGCAGCTGTTGATCAGCACGAGGTCGGCCGCGTCCTCCGACGCGACCTCCTCGTGGCCGGCCGCGACGAGAAGCGCCGCGACCGCTTCGGAGTCGCGCACGTTCATCTGGCAGCCGTAGGTGTGGACGAGAAACCGCATGCTCAGCGGCCGACGGCCTTGCGGTAGCGCGCGATGAGCTGGTTCGTCGAGGCGTCGTGCTTGCCGGACGCCTCCTTCGCCGTCAAGTCCGACAGGACGCCCTTCGCGAGCACCTTGCCGAGCTGCACGCCCCACTGGTCGAACGAGTAGACGTTGAGGATCACGCCCTGCACGAAGACCTTGTGCTCGTAGAGCGCGATGAGCGCGCCCAGCGTCTCGGGCGTCAGCTCGTCGCACAGGAGCGTGTTCGTCGGACGGTTGCCCTCGAACGTCTTGAACGGCACGAGGCTCTCCGGCACGCCCTCTTCACGGCACTGCTCGGCCGTCTTGCCGAACGCAAGCGCTTCGGTCTGGGCGAAGAGGTTCGCCATGAGCTTGTCGTGCAGGTCGCCGATCGGATTGTGCGTCCGCGAGCAGCCGATGAAGTCGCACGGAATGAGGTGCGTGCCCTGGTGGATGAGCTGGTAGAACGAGTGCTGGCCGTTCGTGCCCGGCTCGCCCCACTCGATCGGGCCGGTCTCGCGGTCGACGACGTTGCCGTCCTTGTCGACGCCCTTGCCGTTCGACTCCATGTCCATCTGCTGGAGGTAGGCCGGGAAACGCGCGAGGTACTGGTCGTAAGGGAGGCAGCAGTAGGTCTCGGCGCCGTAGCCGTTCGAGTAGAGGAGGCCGAGGAGCGCCATCACGACCGGCATGTTCTTCTCGAGTTTCGCCGTGCGGAAGTGCTTGTCCATCTTCCAGTAGCCCTTGAGGAGCTTCGCGTAGTTCGTGCGCCCGATCGCGATCATGAGCGAGAGGCCGATCGCCGACGGCAGCGAGTAGCGCCCGCCCACCCAGTCCCAGAACGGGAACATGTTCGCCGGGCTGATGCCGAATTCCGTCACCTCCTTCGCCGCCGTCGAGAGCGCGACGAAGTGCTTCGCGACGGCCGACGGGTCGCCGAGCGCCTGCACGAGCCAGTCCTTCGCCGCCTCGGCGTTGGACATCGTCTCCTGCGTCGTGAACGTCTTCGAGGCGACGATGAAAAGCGTCTCGGCCGGCTTCACCTGTCGCAGCGTCTCGGCGAGGTGCGTCGAGTCGACGTTCGAGACGAAGAAGAACTTGAGCGTCCGCTTCGCGTAGGGCGTGAGCGCGAGGTTCGCCATGACGGGCCCGAGGTCGCTGCCGCCGATGCCGATGTTGACGACGTACTTGATGCGCTTGCCCGTGAAGCCCTTCCACTTGCCCTGCCGCACGAGGTCGGAGAAGTCGCCCATCTGCGCGAGGACGGCGCGCACGTCCGGCATCACGTCCTTGCCGTCCACGAAGACCTGCGCCTTCGGGTCGCAGTTCCGGAGGGCCGTGTGCAGCACCGCGCGGTTTTCCGTGACGTTGATCTTCTCGCCGGTGAACATCTTCTCGATCTCGGCCTTGAGGTTCGACGCCTCGGCGAGCTTCACGAGCGCCTTCATCGCGGCCTTGTCGATGCGGTTCTTCGAGTAGTCGAGGAACCAGCCCGCCGCCTCAAGGGAGAACGTCTCCGCACGCGCGGGGTCTTCCGCGAAAAGCTCCTTGATCGTCTTCTTCGACGAGGTCGTCATCGCCTCGTCCAGATACTGCCACTTGTCGGTCATTTCAGTCTCCTTAACTGCCTGTTCAAAAATCGTCGCGGAGCGGACGCGCCCCACAGTTGGCCGTGTATTATAGCAAACTTCCGTCCCGCGCGCCGCGCCTGCGGACGCTATTTGCCGTCCTTCCGGATGCGGGCCCGCTCCGCCTCGGTGTAGCGCACCTGCGCCGGCGCGGACGCATTCCAGGACGGCGTC
>CAYQUI010000019.1:0-25206 GCA_964420685.1 uncultured Lentisphaeraceae bacterium
GGCGAGCCACGCGAGCGTCGACGCGCCCGCGAGAAGGAGGAGAAGCGAGGTGACGGCGTCCGCCCGCATCAGACACGCCTCGCCCTCGGCCCATGGCAATAATAGAATACAGGGAAATGTCGCATAGAAGCGAACGCATTATACCAAATCGCCGAAACCTATTCGGCAGCCGGCCCCGCGCGAGCGGAAAGCGGATTCAACTACTCGCGAACAATCTCGTACAGATACGAGGCTCTCGTTCGGTCACGGGCTATGTCCGCCGTAAAGGCGAGGCGTCCGCTCGCCGTCCGAAACGGCACGTCACTGCGCCGCGTGCCGTCCGCGTCCAGCACATAGACCTTGAACACACCCGCACCGAGCGCCAACGAAATGTCCGCCCGCCCGACGCGCATGAGGTGCGGCAGCGAACCCCAGTCCTGCAACACCCGCATCGAGTCGTCCGCAAAGCGCGCACCCGTGTTCTGCACGTCCGTGAGATGCGTGACGAGGATGCGGCGCGCGCGCGTCAACGGCGCAGCATCAAGGGAACTCGCCCAAACCGTGGCGGGTGTCGAGCCGACGTCCGCCGCGAACACCCCAGCGGAAATCCGCCCACGCGCCGCGAAGCCGCCCGCCGTACGCGGCGTGTTGATCGTCATCGTTCCGGCGCGTCCGTCGATCTTGAGTGCGTCCGCGTCGCCGGGCTTCAAGTCGCCGCGCAGGAACAGGCACATGGACGCCCGTTCGCTCGCCAGCGACAGCGGATCGCCCGACATGTCGAAGTAGTTCATCGCCTGTCCGCACGGATCCTTGACGCCGTCCACCGAATGACTCCACGCGAAACGCCACAGGCCGTCCCAGCCCTCGCGCGCCGCCCACGCGCCCGTGACAATGCCGCCGACGCCACGATACCTGCCGGGCGCGGAGAAATTCCATTCCGTGACCGTGAACGGCTTGCCGGGCAGACGGCACTTCCCGATCCAGCTCACGCCGTTCGGCGCGTCGCCCGCAAACGGCACCTTGTTCGCGCATTCGCTCGGCAGTTTCCAGTCCTCCTCCAGAAAACGCGGATGATCCACGTAGAAATGCGTGTCCACATAGTCGAAGGCGCGGCGACAGGGATTCCAGGCGTCGCTCACGCTCCATCCGTTCAAGTCCGTGAAGAGCTGCTGCGCGCCGACCGTCTCGCGGAGAAACCTCGTCAGCCGCGAATAGAAGCGGCTTTCGAGTGTACGCTGCCGCTCAAGGCCCGCCGCATCGAGGTTCGGGCGAAAATTGTCTGGGCAATTCTCGTTCACGAGCGAGATCCACGCCACGCCTGGCTCGTCCGCCCAGCGTCGCCCCGTAAACGCATTGACGTGCGTCAGCCAGTTGCGGGCAAACGCACAAAGATTGGAAAACGCCGCCTCGTTCTCGCGCACCAGCATCTTGAACTCGCCCATCCCCACGTCGCCCGGCCGATCAATGCCCAATTCCCGCCACGGCACGGGACGCGACACGTACAGGTCGGTCGTGACATAGATTCCCCTTTTCAGGAAGGCCGCCACGAGGGCGTCCAAGTCCCGCATCCGAACAGGGTCGAGCGTGACCGAATCCTTCCGCCGATCCACCAGCATGCCGTCGTGATGATGCAACCGCACCGCATTGTAGCCGCGCCGCGCCAGTTCGTCCGCAAAGCGTCCGGCGGATTCCAGCGTCTGGAAGTAGTTCGCCCCATAGCAGAGGTTCACGCCATAGAAACGCTGCGGCACACCCGGCCGATTCGCGAACTCGAAATGCCCATTGCGTACGACCACACGTCCCTGCCGCCTGGCCGGGGCCTCCCGTCCGCACACGCGCGAGAAGTCGAGCGCACTGCCCGGCACAATGCCGCGCCGAACCGAAAACGGCAACCAGTCGTCCCCCGCGCAGACGACAAGCGGTTTCGACTCCCGAAGCGTCAACGGCTCGTCTTCGCGAACCGACAACCCCCACTCGACGAACCCGCCCGGCTTCAACTCGCGCACAGGCGCCACCACGCGCAACTCCACGCCTCCGCCGAATGGCTGGTTGTCCTGAAACATGACCTCGGACGGAACCTCGAATGTCAGCGTCAGGCGGCGGCATCCCGTCTTGTCCACGAGCGCAACTTCACGCGCGTCCTTCCGGCAGCCGAAGTGAAAACTCGACCCGACGGCGGGAAACGGCTTCTCTACGCCATCGATGACATACGCGCCGCCGAGGCGAATGTCGTCCGGAAGGTCAGACGTGCCGAGATAAAGCTGCTCGACGCGCACGGCCTCCTCGACCGTCAGGAACCACCGGGCCGAAAGGCCGCCCGCCGGCAACGGCACGAATGAGGCGCGCCCCGAAGCCTTCGTTGCGCCTAGGCCGAAGGCAAACGCGGACGCGCCGCTTCTCGACAGCGCGCCCTGCGCGCCGATGCCGCGCCACCCCGGCAGGAACACGCGCGGAGAAATCTCAAGGCCCGACCGCTCCAGCGCAAGCCGCCCCGCCGGGCCGACCCGCGCCTCGCCGCCGCACGCCGCGCATGCCCACACGGCGACGACCAGTCCAAGAAGCAGACGCCTCATGATCCGCCCTCCCCTCATGCCGACGCAAACGCGACCTTGCGCAGCCGTTCGCCCAGATCGTCGCCGTTGGCCTGCCGAAACGACGGCAACGTCTCGCGCAGTTTCGTCAACCGCGCGACCAACGCACGATTCGGATGCCGCCGCAAGATGGCCTGCGCAGACATGAGCGCATAGGACAGCGCCTGAAACCGACATGTCGCCTCGCCGCCGTCAAACGCCTGCGCAACGGCCAGCCCCGCCGTAAACGCGCGCGCCCCGTCCTCAATGATCGCCACCAAAAGCGGCAGACTCGCCTCGTCGGCAAAACGCCCCAGCATGTCCAACGCCTTGACGCGATTCGGATAGGCCCGCGTGATGACGGGATCCGTCGGGCCGCCAGGATGCGCCACGATGTCGCGCAACACCGGCAGCGCGCGCGCATCCTTCATGAGAGCCAGCGCAATCGCGAAGTTGCCGGCATGACGTGGTGCACCGTACGCCATCTCGGCGGCCAGCTTGTCCGCCAACGCCGCGCGCGCGGCGGGCGTTCCCGTCAGGCCCCGATCCCACGCCGTCCACAGCGCGTAGGCGGCGCGCTCCGCGTCCGTCCCCGTCGCCCGACCGCGCGGGCCTTGCCACCACTCCGCCGTGCGAACGATGTCCTGACGAAGCGCGGAGAGAACCTCTTCGTCCGAGAAACGGGCAAACGGCGTACCGTGGTGCACATTGACCCGATCGCTCGACGCCGGCTCAAGACACCCCGCCGCGACGAGCAACGGCTTCAGCTCCGCATACGGAACGTCCCGCGCCGCACAACCCCGCGACAGCGAGAGGGCGGCCGCCAGCGCGGCGGCAAGCCCCGTCTTGCGCATTTCCGGCTGCATGCGCAGACTGCCGCCCAGGTCATGGGCGACGCCGAAGTGCTTGGACGGAACGAAGAGGTTGTCAACGCCTTTCGCGACGATCGTTCCATACGGCACGGACGACGGATACTTGAACATCGGCAGGCCACAATGAACCTTCCAGTTTCGGATCGGCTCGGACTCGAAGGCATGGTCGTTGTAGTAGACCGGCAAGTCTTCCGGTTCGCACGCGAAGAACAGGGGATCGACGAACCGCGTGCCGGCAAGCGCATCGGCCATGCTGGCCGTCGCCTCCGTCTCGACGCGCGGTTCCTCCCGTGCGCCGACCATCTGCGACGGACGCAAGAGACGCGCGGCCGCCCTCTGCTCTTGCCAAAACGCATGGCGCGCACGGACGAGCTTCACGACCGTGGCGGACACGTCGCGCACCGAAGCCGAGAGATCGTCCGGGTAGTTGCGGTAGATCGGACGCGGTGCCGTCTGCCCGTCTTCCAGCCACGTCTCGCCGCGCGCGCACGGCGCCATCACGCCGTCGA
Organism: uncultured Lentisphaeraceae bacterium; assembly: GCA_964420685.1. Taxonomy (GTDB): domain Bacteria; phylum Verrucomicrobiota; class Kiritimatiellia; order RFP12; family UBA1067; genus UBA1067. The sequence continues at coordinate 3,931 of CAYQUI010000019.1, forward strand.
ACGCACGCCCCTTCCGCAGACGACAGCCACACATCCGCGCAACCGACGCATTGCCGGTCGCGTCGATGACGGTGCGCACGCCGACGTCACGCAGAACGCCATTCGACAGCGTCCGCACACCGACAATCCGCCGCCCGTCCATCCACACGCCGACGACAACGGAACAATACGCGACCTCGCCGTCCGACGCGGCACGCTCGGCATCCCGCAATCGACGAGTCAGGGTCTTGCCGAAGCAGACAATGCCCAGAGTCGACAATCCGCCCATGCCATTCAGGCGCTCCACGCCCAGCGTCTTCAACCCCGAACGACAGCACTGCGCGAACGCCTCGGCCCCAGCCGTGCCCAGCCCAACGACAACGACATCGTAGTGCGCGGCAAACGTCGGCTCCTGCGCCACGCGCTCGCACACGCGCCGTCCCTCGACCGTCAGACAGATTTCCATGTCAGGCCCTCCTCGAACGCCTCCATCAACGTGGGGAACTGCGCGGACGGCAGCCACGTCCATCCGCCCGTCGTGTGGCGCACGACGCGCCCATCTCGGTAGACGCACTTGAGCGCGTTGACCTCCGCCAGCAACTCCTCGGGCTGATGCCCCGCCCGTTCCCACGCCTCGTACAGGGCGAGGCGCGCCTGATGCCAGTCCGCCCAGGCCGGCAAATCGACCGTGAACAGGCCGTCCGCCGTAAGGCCGCCGAACCGCTTGCCGACGAGCGCATCCGCCCCGACGTTCCCGAATCCAACGTCCGTCGTGTCGAGCACCTGCCCAACGGCAAACGACGAGAGGCCGTTCGCACCGCCGCCGTAGACAGTCAAGTCGTAGCCGTGTCCGCTCTTCGCAAGCCGCGCCGGTTCAACGTTCATGAACGCGCGCCCGCCCTGATCCGCGAAGAACGCGCACATGAAGTCCGCGAGCGGCGGAAGTTCCAGCCGCCCGTCGCGCAAGATGCCGCACGCCGCGAGACCGTCGCGCAACGCGCGTCCCAACGGCGTACGCGGTTCGCCCAGCGTGTCCGGCCCGCACGTGCAGGCGTAATCCGCCGCGAGATGAATGCCCCGTTCCAGAATCAGCGTCTCCTCCGGATGCGCCAGCGCAAAACCCAAGGCGAACGCCCCGCCGCCGAGGACAACGGTCTTCGTCGCGCCATCCGGCCCAAGCGCCGCCGCAAAGAGCCTCGCGTCAAAAAGCGAAACGGCGCCGCCCGCAAGTGACAGCTTCAGAAACTCACGCCTGTCCACAGTCCCTCCCCTCACTTCGAACCGTCCGCCCCCTGGGGGCGCGTCAGCCCGCGCGCCAGACAGTCCAGCGTCTCCTTCGCGTGGGCGTCGAAATTGAAAATCGCGAATCCGCCGACGCCCCGCGCCCGCAACGCCACGATCTGCTCCGCCGTGCGGCGCGTGCGCGTGTCGAGATTCGCGCCGTCAGACGACAGCCCGATTCCCGGATAGAGCCGGACGTTCCCGACGAGCGTCTTCTGCCGCTCGACCAGTGCCGCAAACGTCTCCGGAGAGTCCACGTAGTCCATCGGGCAGACGAAATCCAGCAGCCCCTCGGCACACCACGACGGCCAATCCTGCGCCACGCCGTTCCACGACAAGGCGGGATTGTTCAGCACAGCGGCGGACAGCTCAACCCCCGGCGCCTCGGCACGGACGCGCCGTGCGACGTCGCGCACGAACGACGTAATCGTCTCGCGGCGAAACGCCTGCCACTGCGCCGCCAACGCCGCATCCGTGCGAACCGCCGCCGGCCAGTCCGCTACGGCGCGACCTATGCGCCGCTCGAACAGTTTCCGACACCGGCCGCAGAAGCAACGGTTCGCGTCGGGGTAGCGAATGTAATCGAAGTGCACGCCGTCCGGGCCGCGACGCGCCAGCTCGACGAACAGACCCGCCTCCACGGCCCGATTCGCCGGATCGTTCGGACACATCCACCGCTCCTTGAAGCCGTCCGCCCCCAGGGCACACCGCCCGGCCTTCTCGATTGGACCCAACACGTCCTCGGGTCCGCCCCACCACATGTGCCAGCAGACCTTCCACACGTGCATCTTGACCCCGTGCCGACGACACGCCGCCTTCACCTCGTCGAACTTGTCAAAGCGCGCCCAGCCACCCCAAGCCAGATTCACAAGCAGCGCATTGAAGCCGCAGTCCTTCAAGTACTTCACCGCCGCATCCCAGCTCATCCCCGGCAAGCCGTTCGGACTATGGCACCAGACGGCGCGGAACTCGTTCGCCGGGCCGGGCGGCAAGGACGCGACAACGGCGTTCTCGCGCAGCCGCTGCATCTCCTTGCGCTTCCGGGCCAATGCCGCCGAACCCGCCTCGTCTTCACGATACGGACGGAGATTGTCGAGAACGATCTCCGTCTCGTCATGACCCGCGCGCCAGCCGCAGATGCGGACGGCCTCCACCTTGTCGAATCCGGCGAACGCGCCTTCCTTGATTCCGCCCGACTTGGAGACGACAACCGTCTCGTGTCCGCTGCGCAGTTCAAACGGCTTCGCATACCACCCGCCGCCGGCCTTGTAGTAGAAGGTGAACCCGGAAAACGGCCGCAGGTCGCCGACGTCAATGTCAAACCGCACACCGTCAAACGTCGTCAAGTCATGCGCGAATGGAATGTCCGCCGACGCGCGGAACGCCGGGTCGGGACCGGAAAAGCGCGTTGCAATGCGCACGGGCGAGCCGCGCTCCAGGGCATCGGCAATCCGCGCGCGCCACGCCGCGAGCGCATCGCCCCGCCGCTCGAACTGCGCCGTTCCCTGCGCCACATCAGCAGGGACGTCCGGCAAATGGCCAAACTTGCGCGCATACAATTTCGCATAGGCATAGTCCTCGAAGCCATCACGCAGATTCTCCAGCCGAATGGTCGCCAAGGGCGAGCCGTCCGCCGCGACGCGCGTCAGACTGCCATCGCCGTTGTACCCTTCCCAGCTCTGCGCCGTCCACCGCGTGAACGGCGATGAGCCGACCGCCTGAAGCGAATTCCACATCGCCGTCTGGTAGTACAGGAAACCGTCGGCGCGAGACTGCACGGACATCGCGCCCACCAGAAGCCGCGCCTCGATCGGCCAAGCCTCCAGAAACAAGTTGGCCTCGCCGCCATGCGGCCAACAGCAGACGTACCACCAGACCTCACGGCCCTCCGCGCGCGCACGGTCGGCCTGTTCCCGATCGTACTTGTCCGTGAGCGGCACACACACGTCCGTCACGGCAAACGGCGTGCCGCAGCCATACGCGCGCGCGCCGTCCGGACGGGCGTCCTTCGCCGTCGTCATCACGGGCACGCCCGGAAACTCGCGTTTGAGGAGCGCGCAGGCCCGCGCCACGGACGCAGCATAATTCGTCTTCGTCTCGTCGCATCCGTAGATGTAGGCGTAGTCCAGCAGATTCTCGCGCACGGCACGATCATAGGCGCGACGAATCGGGCGAAGGTAGCGCGCACGCCATGTCGCCTCCGCTTCCGCGCCCGCGTCCAACGGCGCGAAATGCCCCAGGTTGAACCGACCCAGCCGCCCGTCGTCCCGCAGACGGCGGAACGCCGCCCAACGCCCTTCCTGATCAGCCAGTTCGGGATCGCCCGGCACATTGTTCCAGTAGAGGTTGTCCGGCGTGAGGCCATAGTCGGCCAGGAACGAATACCACTGGTCTTCCTTCGCCTTCCAGAGGTTGAGCGGCGACGACGGCGAATCCACGACAGCCTGCCGCGCCGCGCTTCCGCGCGGGAGCGACGTCTCCGGGTTGAACGTGATGCCCGTGGGCAATGCCGGCGCGCGCGGCAGCGTGAAGTCGCGCACCCGCACGGCGAACGGAATGGCCTTCATAAGGCCCGCCGACGAGACGACGCGCAGCGTCCCCTCGTGGCGACCGGCCTGCGCCGATTCGTCTGCCGACACGCGAATCCAAAAGCTCTGCCGCATCCCCTTGCGCACGCGCACGCCCGTCGGCGGCTGCGGGATAAGCGTGTCCGGATACCACGCCGGACGCCCGACGTTGCCGCTCGTGTAGACGGCGGAATTGGTCGTGCGCGTGTAGGCGACGAGATCGCAGTCCACGCGCAGGGGCAGCCCCTCCGCGACGACCTTGACGCCGTCGAGCGCGTCTTCCGCCACGACCACGACCTGGACGCTCTCGCGCTCGTTGCGGGCGAGGGAAACTTCCATGCGCTCGGTCGGACGGCCCTCAAACGCGAACCGAGGTTCGGGCATCACGCGCTCGGTGGGCAACGCAGAAAACACCGAGGCGAGCAACAAACAAATCATCATGGACTCCCCTTAGCGAATGAAAAGCAGACCGCCCGACGGCGCAAAGCGCACGAACGCTTCTGGCGCGAGCGCGCCCCAGGAGAAGCGAATCTCGTCCATCCAGCCCTCGAAACCATCCGTGGGCGACATGCGCGAGAAATAGTAGTCGCTCTGCCAATCGAGAAGACCGCGCGCGCCGACCTCCGCCGTCTTCACAAGCTGGCAGTCCACGTACAACTTGAACGTCCGCGTCGGTTTGTCATACGACAACGCGACGTGATGCCACCTCTTGCCGAGGCAATCGCCATCCGTCTCGACGAACCGCTCGAACGAGGCCTTGTTCACCGCCGCATACGTGCCGTCCTCGGTCACTTCCGTCCAGGAAATGCGCAACTTGCCATCCGGCATCCGCGTCAGCATCCAGGAAAACTGCGGATAGACATTGTTCTGATGCCCATTGTGCAGATACTTGCCGAACAGCAAGGCCCCGTACGGCGTCATCGGATAAGTCTGGTCGTACTCGACCTTGACGAACGCCTCCATCGTCCAGCTTTCAGGATTGGTGACATGATTGAGCGGATTGGCCCCCGTCCAGACAACCATCTCCGTCCCGGCATAGACACGATTGGGCGTGTTGTTCGTCAGACTAGAATAGCCGAGGAAATGGCCGGCGGCGCGGTTTTTCCAGACGGCCGACGGACCCCACAGGACATCGAGGCCGACACGGCGCGCACGCATGTCATATCGAGGGAACGCCTCCGGATGCAGCCCATAGCCAAACGACGTGCTCAACTTGCATCCGAAGTCAGACGAAAGCGAGACGGACAGGTTCGCAAAACAACTCGGCGCAAACAGCACATCCTGAGCCGCCACATCGTCATTGAAGCCAATCGCGAAAATCGCCGTCTCGCCCGTCCGCGACACCCGCTCAAAGTCCTCGAGGCCAAGTGCCCCAGAGGACACGCGCAGACACGAAAGCGACGCATTGACCGACTCCGTCCACGTCTTGTCAGCCCCACTTGCATCCTTGTACCCTGTCCCCAGCCGAAACTTCAGCCCCGATTCCGATGACGCGCCATTCCGATAGGCGAGGGGGCTTCCGACGCATGCGTAGTCCACGTAGCAGGAAATCGTGCCCGACTGGTTCGCCGCGTCCGTCTCCTTGTAGACAAGCGCGAAATGATGCCACAGGCCATCGTCTACGACATTCCACGTGCTGACCGGATCGCTCTCTGGGACGCCCTCTCCCGTGCGGGCATAGACCTGCAGCGCAAGCCCCCTGGCCTTTCCAGCCTCCTCGCCCTCTCGAAAGACATCTATCGGCGCAATCGTCTTGAACCCGCCGACATCCTTCTGCGCCTCCAGATAGAGCATCGTCTTGGAACGATTGTCATAACTGCCATCACCCTCCTGCCAGTAGGTGTACGACTCATCCATCTTGATGAAATACTCAATCGTGAAACTGCCCTTGCCGACGAGCGCATCGGTCAGCCCCGCAATGTCGATGTAGCCGCCCTGCCGATCCGTTCGGCTCGGGTAGCGAAAATCGATGGACTGAATCACCCCCGTCGAAACGGGCGTCCGGTCACGCAACGAGGAGATGAGGACTGCCCCCCCCCCCCCCCCCCCAGTGGGGTGTCGGACGAGAACGTGGGCATCTTGTTAAGACGACTCGCCGTGCCATGAAAGACAGTCGTGCCGCCAGAGCTGGACACGGTTGCGACATCCGTTCCCGGAGCACCCTCGGCGAACGACCAGAATCCGATTGTTTCGGCGCCGAGCGGCGCGACAAACGCAGGAGACAAGGCCAACAGGCCGACGGCAAGTTTTGAGGTCTTCATGGCAAACGAAACTCTAACATAAACTCAACGAGTCAACAGATGCATCAGGGGATGCGCGCCTCGGCCGGCTCCAGCCCCTCCGCCCGCGCCGTCAGCTTCGCGGCGACGCCTGGCTTCAGGCGCAGGTAGACGGCCGCGCGGCCAAAGGCGAGCGAATGACCGGAAACGTCCTTGAAGCTCTCGAAGCTGCGCGGATCCGAATTGCCGACGGCGGCAATCTCGCACCCCTCCGCCGCAAACGCGATGCGGCGGGAGTCGCCCGGCACGAACGTGCCGTCCTTGTCCGCGAGCGTGACGACGACCACGCAGAGGTTGCCGTAGCGCCGTTCGGGCGTCAGCACGACCCGCGTCGGCGCGCCCGCCGTGCACAGGGTCTTCTCGCCGAGGACACGGCCGTCCTTCCCGTAGGCCACGGCCTTCACCTCGCCCGCCGCGTAAGGGACGTCGTTCCACATGAGGCGGTAGCGCGGCAGAACGGAATAGTAGTTCGCCGGATTGCCGTCCACGACGCCGGCCGACGGATCTTTCCGCCGCCGCCCAAGCGAGCGTCCGTTCACGAAGAGTTCCGCCTCCTCCGCGCTCGTGTAGACGAAGACGGGAAGCGTCCGGCCGACCTTCTTCGGGAAGTTCCAGTGTCCCGGCACGATGTGGAGCGTGAAGTCCTTTCGATTCCAGTGCGAACGATAGAGGTAGAAGCGATCCTTCGGCAGGACGCAGAGGTCGCAAATGCCGAAATAGGAACTGCGCGAGCGCGGCAGACGGCCCAGCCGCGCCGCCGCATCCGGCTGATACGGCGTCGGCTCGCCCAGGTAGTCGATGCCCGTCCAGACGAACTCGCCGGCGCAGAAGCGGTCGCGCTCCATGCGCGCGAACTCGCGGTCGGGGATGTCCGACCAGGGCGCGGCATTGAGGTCGTAGGAATCGACGTTCTCCTCGTTGTCTGCGAAGTCCGTCTTGTTCGTCGGCAACGTGTCCGCATAGAAGCCAAATGCCGAGAGCGCGGACGCGCTTTCGGCGTCCACGACCGGCTGGTCGGGATTCCGACGATGAGACTCGACATATTTCTCCCCATAGTTCCAGCCGACGAGGTCGAGTGCCATGTGGTCGCCGCGACCGATGGCGTCGGGGAAGCAGCTGCCGATCGCCACGGGGCGCGTGTCGTCTTCATCCAAGATGACACGGCGGAAGCGCGCGCAACGCTCGGCGCTCGTGCCCCAGGCCGCGCCGACAGACCACCCCTCCTGTCCCGGCGGCATCGCCTTGCCGGCAGAGATCTCGTTGCCGATCGACCAGACGAAGACGGAGGGATGGATGCGGTCGCGGCGAACGAGCTTCACGAGCTGACGCGGCACGAAGTCCTCCAGCGGGATGTCGCCGCGCCCACACGTCGCGTTCCACTTGTCGAACGCCTCGTCCCAGACGAAAAAGCCCATCTCGTCACAGAGATCCAAAACCTGCGAGGCCGGCGGATTATGCGATGTCCGCAGCGCGTTCGCGCCCATGTCGCGCATGACCGTGAGCTGGCGACGCATCGCGTCCACGTCAAACGCCATGCCGAGCGGCCCCAGGTCGCTGTGGAGGTCGACGCCGTTGAGCTGCACGCGCGTCCCGTTGAGGAAGAAGCCCTCCTTCGCGTCGAAGCGGAACTCCCGAAGGCCAATCCGCCGCGTCAGCGCGTCCGAAAAGCCCGCGCCCGCAAGGCGCAGTTCCAGCGTGTAGAGCTTTGCGCCGTCCTCCATCTGCCAGAGCTGCGGCTCGCGCACCGTGAGCGCGACCTCGAAGTCGGCACGACCACACCCGTCAATCGCGAGTCCCTTGTCCGATTCGTCGACGACAACCCCGTCCGGCCCGCGCAGAACGACGGTAACCGTCGCGTCGGCATCCGCCACAAGACGGCTCTCGACCGCGCCCGAAACCGTCACCGTCGCCTTCCGGGTCAACACGTCCGCCGTCTTGACGCGCAGGGCATCGGCATCCAGATGCACCTTGTCCGTCGTGACGAAATGGACGTCGCGGTAGATGCCCGCGCCCGGATACCAGCGCGAGGCATGGTCAAGCGTGTCGACCTTGACGACCACCTCGTTTGTTCCAGCCATGAGATACGGCGTCGCCTCCGCGACAAAGCCGAGATAGCCGTAGTCGCCATGCCCGCAGGCATGGCCATTCACGAAGACCGTCGCGCGTGACATCACGCCGTCAAACGCGAGGAAGGCGCGGCCCTTCGGCGCGGCCGCGAGGACAAGCGACTTGCGGTACGTGCCCGTCCCCTTCCACGGCAGACTGCCGACCCTGCCATCGTGCTTCGCGTCGAACGGCCCGGCAATCGCCCAGTCGTGCGGCACCGTGACGGCGGCGAACGGCGCGCCTTCCCGCGCGAATTCCCAACCCGCATTGAAGTTCTCGACCGTCCGCGCCAGCGCGGACGCGGCGATCGCAAAGACAAAGCCCGCCATCAGAGTCTTGTTCATCTTGTTTGTGTCCTTTCTTGACCGCCCCGTCCGCATTTAAACGAATCGGGGGCGGAACGATTCAGTGCCGACGCGCGGCAAGGCGCGCGACGATGCGCGACGCGCCCAGGTTCTTGAAACCGAGCGCAAGAAGAATCTTGCCGAGAAGATGACGCGACTCGGCCTTGACCGAAACAATCCGAATGCCCTCCTTCTCGCAGAGCGCACGGAAATCCTTCAGCGTGATGCAGTGGATGTTCGGCGTGTCGTACCACTGGAACGGCAACTGCTTCGAGACCGGCAGATGCCCGAACAGCGCGAGCGTCAGGCGAATGCGATACGCGGCGAAGTTCGGGAACGTGACAATCGCCTCGTCGGCGATGCGCAACGCCTCGTGCAAGAGCCCGCGCGGATTCTTCACCTCCTGCAGCGTATCCGAGACGACGGCCGTGTCGTAGTGTCTGTCCGGAACGAGCGAGAGCCCTTCGTCCACGTCCTCCCACAGGACGTCATGTCCGTCCGCAACCGCCTCCTCGTAGCGTTCGACGTCGATTTCCACGCCCTCGCCGCGCACGCCCTTCTTCGCGCGCAGGACATCGAGAAGCGTCCCGTCGCCACAGCCAATGTCGAGGACGCGCGCGCCCGGCTTCACCATCTTGAGGACGTTCCGGTGCAGACGCTCCTGCCACTTCATGACTTTCACGGGCCGCGCCGTCAGGAAGCCGCCGACGACCTTCGAGAGATGCTCGATGTCGGTGAGGAACGAGTCGTGCCCCGTGCCGCTCTCGAGATGACAATACGAGACGGCCTTTCCGGCCTTCGTGAGCGCGCGAACAATCTCCTTCGACTGCCACGCCGGGAAGAGAATGTCGTTCTCGTAGGAGCAGACGAGCGTCCGCGCCTTGACGCGCGCAAACGCCGCGTCAAGCGAGCCGTAGGCGGCGCACGGATCGGCGAGATCCATCGAGCGCGTGATGTGCAGATAGGAGTTCGCGTCAAAGCGACGGACGAACTTCATCGCCTGGTAGTCGAGATAGCTCTCGATCTGGAAGTACGTCTTGAAGAAGCGGTCGCGCTCGGCACGCGCCTCGGACGACGCCTCGACGAACTCCTTCTGGAGGTTGCGCGCAAACTTCTTCTGAAGGAGTTCGCGCGAGAGATAGGTAATGTGCGCGAGCTGACGCGCGGCGGCCAGGCCCGCCTTTGGGCCCTTGCCGTCCCCCTCAAGGTAGTAGTCGCCGCCGTTCCACTTCGGGTCGTCCGTGATCGACGTGCGGCTCATCACGCTGAAGGCGATGGCCTGCGTGTTGAGGTTCGCCGACGTCGCAATGAGACACGCGCAGTCCATGTCGTCCGGGAAGCGCGTCATCCAGTTCACGGCCTGAAGCCCGCCATAGCTGCCGCCGATAAGCGCCTTGAGGTGCGTGACCCCCAGTTCCTTCAAGAGCAGGCGAAAGACGTCCACCGCATCGTCAAACGAGTACTGGGGGAAGGACGAGCCATAGGGCTTGCCCGTGTCGGGGTTAATCGACATCGGACCGGTCGTCCCCGCGCAACCGCCGAGGACGTTCGCGCAGATGACATGGTAGCGGTTCGTGTCGATGGCCCGACCCGGCCCAACCATGCCCTCCCACCAGCCGCTCGGCTTCGTTTCGCCCGGACGCGCGCCCGCGACATGCGCGTCGCCCGTCAGGGCGTGGCAAATGTAAATAACGTTGTCCGCCGCGATTGGCGCGCCGCATTCCTCGTAGGCGACCTCGACTTCCTTGAGGACGCCGCCATACGCGAGGCGCAGACCGCCCGGCGGCAGGGTCAGCCGCCGCGTCTTCAACTCTACGACGCCAACGCCATCCATCTCACAGAGCCTTGCGAACTCACAGAGCCTTGCGGACGACGTGCGTTCCCGCGCCGTAGCGCGTCGAGGCCGTCTCGCCGGGAAGCGTGACATCCGCCGTCGCACCCGCCGGAACCGTGAACGTCCAGACCCACGTATCGCCCTCGTAGTGCCACGCGCTCGCGATCAGCCCCGCCGCCGACTTGTACTCGGCCCGGACGAATCCGAGGCGGCGATCCGGCTTCGGCGACATGATGACATTCGCGAAGCCCGGCGCCTTCGGATCGGCGGCAATGCCGGCGGCCGTCTTGTAGATCCACGCGAGCACCGCGCCATAGGCGTAGTGGTTGAAGCTGTTCATGCCAGCCGGGCCGAAGCCGTCCTTCTTCGTATAACTGTTCCACCGCTCCCAGATCGTCGTCGCGCCCTGGTCAACCGAATAGAGCCAGCCGGGGAAGTTGTGGTTGAGGAGGAGCGAGTAGGCGCGCGCCACAAGCCCGTTCTCCGTCAGCGTGTCCATCACGATCGACGTGCCGAGGAAGCCCGTGTGCAGCGTGCCGCCGCCCGCGTCAATGCTCGCCTCAAGGTCGGCAATCGTCCGCGCCTTCGCCTCGCCCTCGACGAGACCGAGCTTGAGCGCGAACAGGGCCGGCGTCTGCATGCCCTTGAAGACCGGCAGAATCGTGCCGTCTTCCGTCGCGAAGAAGGTCTGCTTCAGGTAGGCGCGCGCCGCGTCCGCCATCACACGGTACTTCGCGGCATCCGCCGCGCGGCCCGTTCCCTCGGCCATCTCGGCCATCAGCAGCGCATCCCAGCGCCAGTAGCACCCGCCGAGGTAGTCCCAGTAGAGAAGCGCATCCGCCTTCGGATGATTCCGGCCGTCCGCGCCCTTCTCGAACGCCGAGTACTCCGGCTTGTACGGGCAGCTTTCAAGCTTCGTCAGCGAGAGCCAGTCGTTCCACTGGTAGTTGTGGCATTCGGCGGCAACCGCCGCATGGGCATACTTCGTCTCGTTGACGCGCGCGACAAACTTCTCCATCGCCGCCCAGTTCTCGTCGACGATTCGGCGGTCGCCGAACTGCTTGAACATCTGATACGGAACGATCACGCCCGCATCCGCCCAGCCGAGGCGCATCGGCTCGTTTCCGTACTGGCCGAACGGCGCAACGCCCGGAAAGCCGCCACGCGGGTCCTGGCTGTCGCGCTCGTCGCGCATCCACTTGCGCAGGAAGTCGTAGACGTTCGCATTGAAGGTCGCCGCCTCGCAGAAGACCTGCGTGTCGGCCGCCCAGCCCAGGCGCTCGTCGCGCTGCGGGCAGTCCGTCGGGACGGAGAGGTAGTTCGAGAGCTGCCCCCAGTAGACGTTCGAGACGAGCTGGTTCACGTCACGGTCGCCCGTCACGAGCGCGCCCAGTTCCATCCCCTTCGTGATGGACGTCACCGGCACGCTCACCAGACGCTCGATGCGGACGGCCGCCGTCGCCGTCACGGAAATGTAGCGATAGCCGAAGAACGAGAAGCGCGGCAGATAGGACTCGACGCCCTCGCCCGCGAACGTGTACGACAGCAGCCGGTTCGTCTTGTGGCCGCTGCGCAGGTTGACGCGGTAGACGCTGCCCTCCGGGCCGTCGTTGCCGCGCGACTTGAGGCCGCCGTTGTCGTTGAGCATCTCCGCCGGAAGCGCGGTCAAGACCGTCCCGGCCGCCGCCGCAAAGCGGAAGGACGGCACAGCCGCCGCATTCTGCCCGAAATCGACGACAAGCGTCTCGCCCGGCGCCAGTTCAAACGGCCCGTCAACCGCAAAGTCGCGCACGACCTTCACCGTGCCGAACGCCTCCTTGGACGCGCCCGAAACGCCGTTCCAGGCGTAGGCCTTCACGGGGCGGAGCGTCTTGTCGCAACGCAAGAGGACCTCCGCGCCGTCCGTCGGCAGAATCTCGCCCTTGAACTCCTCGTTCACCTCCGGCGCGCCAAACGCCTGCGCGCAGAGGAAGCCCGGCTTCTGGCGTGCATCGAAATGCTCGCCGTCAAAGATCGCCGCATGCGTGACCGGCCCGGCGACGCCAGCCTTCCACTCCTTCACGTTCGTGCCATAGCGACGCACCGTTCCGCCCGCATACACGACCTCAAGGACGCCGCGAAACGCGCTCTTGCGGCCCAAGAAGCCCTTGTGCGGACCCGGCGTGATGATCTTGTCGCGCCACCAGCCAGCGGACACCTCCGCCGCGAGGACGTTCGATGCGCCCTTCGCGCGGCGAAACGCCTCCGTGACGTCGTAGGTGAACGCATACTTCGTCTTCTTGTAGTGCGTGAAGCCCGGCTTGAGGAAGTCCGACCCGATGCGCCGGCCATTCACGTAGAGTTCGTAGACGCCAAGGCCCGCCGTCATCCACGTCGCGGAGACGACCTCGCCCTCGTTCGCCAGTTCGCGCACGAACCAGCTCGTGCCCGAAGCCGCGCGCGAACCACCGTCAAAGACCGTCTCCTCCTTGACCGGCGCGTCCTTGACCGAAATCCACGCGCTCTCGGCCCACGCCGACGGCTCCAACGCGGCGGCACGACGGCCGAGCGGCTGCGCCGCGCACGTCGCCGCGCCGCAGTCCGCCAACAGTCCCGCAACCAACAGAATCATCACCTGTTTCATGGTCTAGCCCTCCTTGCCTTTTGTCTTCTTGACGGACTCAGTTCGCGTACGTGACGACGCCCGTGCCCTTGCGGCAGACGCCAATCACGTGATAGGGCTGGTGCGCCGCCTTGAGGATGTTCGTCGCCTTCACGAGATCGCGCTTGGCGACAATCACCACAAACCCGATGCCCATGTTGAAGACGCGGTACATCTCGTCGCGATCGACCTTGCCCTGGTTCTGGATGAACTTGAAGATCGTCGGCACCTCCCAGGCGTTGCGGTCGATCTCGGCGTTCACCGTCTTCGGCAGGACGCGCGGAATGTTGTCGGGGAAGCCGCCGCCCGTAATGTGCGCCATGCCGTTGACCTTGACCTTCGCCAACAGGGCCGAAACGGGCTTGAGGAAGCTCCTGTGGACGGCGAGAAGCGCCTCGCCGAACGTCTGGTTCGTGCCCGGCAGCTTGTCCTGCCAGCTGTACTGGCACAGGTCGAAGATGACACGCCGCGCGAGCGAAAAGCCATTCGTCTGAAGCCCGCCCGACGGCAGGCCAATGATCACGTCGCCCGCCCGGATCGACTTGCCGGTGACGAGATCCTTCTTCGCGACCGAGCCGACGATCGTGCCGACGAGATCGTACTCGCCGACCGGGTAGAGGCCCGGCATCTCGGCCGTCTCGCCGCCGAGAAGCGCCATCTTGTTCTCGCGGCAGGCCTTGCAGAGGCCGGAAACGACGCTCTTGAAGACGGCCGGCTCAACCTTCGCCGTGCCGACGTAGTCCATGAAGAAAAGCGGCTTCGCGCCCTGCACGAGAATGTCGTTCACGCAGTGGTTGACGATGTCCTGCCCGACGGTGTCGTGGCGGTTCATCATCGCGGCGACCTTCAGCTTCGTGCCGACGCCGTCCGTCGAGGCGACGAGAATCTGGCCCTTCCCCGTCGGCACCTTGTGCAGCCCGCCGAATGCGCCGATGTTTCCGATGACGTTCGCCGTCTTCGTCGCGGCGACCATCTGCTTGATGGACCCGACGGCACTCATCTTCACGTCAATGTTCACGCCCGCCTGCGCATACGCGGACTTCCTCTCGGTCTTCTCTCCCTTCGCCATCTCGGAAACTCCTTAGAAACGGAAAACTTTTGAAATGTGTTGAAACGAAGGGCGCGTGCCGTGTGACACGCGCCCCTGCCCGAACTCGCCTTAGAGCTTGTCGTTCGAGCCGAGCACGTTCACGATCTTGTGGACGTAGAGCTTCTTCATCTCGTCGCGCGCCGGCGAGAGATACTGGCGCGGATCGAAGTGCTCCGGATGCTCCGCGAAGTGCTTGCGGATCGCCGCCGTCATCGCGAGACGCGAGTCGGAGTCGATGTTGATCTTGCACACCGCGCTCTTCGAGGCCTGACGGAGCTGCTCCTCCGGGATGCCGACCGCGTCCGGCAGCTTGCCGCCGTTGGCGTTGATGATGTCGACATACTCCTGCGGCACGCTGGACGAGCCGTGAAGGACGATCGGGAAGCCCGGCAGCTTCTCCTCGACGGCCTTGAGGACGTCAAAGGCGAGCGGCGGCGGGATGAGCTTGCCCGTCTGCGGATCGCGCGTGCACTGCTCCGGCTTGAACTTGTAGGCGCCGTGCGACGTGCCGATCGAAATCGCGAGCGAGTCGCAGCCCGTCTTCTGCGAGAACTCGATCACCTCTTCAGGCTTCGTGTAGTGCGACTCCTCCGACGCGACCTCGTCCTCGACGCCCGCGAGGACGCCCAGTTCCGCCTCGACCGTGACGTCGTGCTGGTGCGCGTACTCGACGACCTTCTTCGTGAGGGCGATGTTCTCCTCGAACGGCAGCGACGAGCCGTCGATCATCACGCTGGAGAAACCGCTGTCAATGCAGCTCTTGCACGTCTCGAAGCTGTCACCGTGGTCGAGGTGCAGCACGATCTGCGGATTCGCGCACCCGAGCTCCTTGGCGTACTCGACCGCGCCCTGCGCCATGTAGCGGAGGATCGTCGGGTTCGCGTACTTGCGCGCGCCCTTCGAAACCTGCATGATGACGGGCGACTTCGTCTCGACCGCCGCCTGGACGATGGCCTGCATCTGCTCCATCGTGTTGAAGTTGAACGCCGGAATGGCATAACCGCCCTTGACCGCCTTCGCGAACATTTCCTTCGTGTTGACGAGGCCGAGTTCCTTGTAGCTAACCATAATATTCTGCTCCTGTTTGATTTCGAGCACAAAGCCCGATGATTTCCGCGTATTATATCAAAAAACGCCGCGCGTGTGCACCCTGCCCTGCCGTCCACCGACGAAAGGGTGCCGGAGGCGGGACTCGAACCCGCACGCCAAACACTTGACAAGGGATTTTAAGTCCCCTGCGTCTGCCATTCCGCCACTCCGGCCCGACGCGCGGCACATATTATAGCAAATCATCCGCCGCACGCCTCACGGACGGCGCAGAAGCTCCGCGCGCTTGAGGACTTGCTCGGCCAGTTCCGTCTTGCCGATTTTCTTGAGGCAGAGGCCAAAGTTATGGACGGCCACCGCGTGCTTCGGCTGGATGACGATGATCGTCTCAAAGCATTTCATCGCCTGCAGGAGCTTCCCCGCCTCCAGAAACGCCCGCGCGTTCGCCTCCAGCCGGTCTATGCGCTCCAAGAGCAGCGGATCGTTCGGATTGCGCAGGGCCGCGCGCGCCCAGATCTCGCAGGCGGCCGCCTCGCCCTCGCGATTCGTCGCCGCGCGCGCCGCCATGTTGCCCTTCAGGACTTCGCGCCGCACGTTGCGCATCGAGCGGATTTCGTCCGAGACGGTCTTGACGATGTCGCCGTCCACCCCCGCCGGGTCAATCCACCCGATCGCCGTGACGGCCTCCGGCACGAACCACTCGGGCACGACGTCGCCCGCAAGGTCATTCGCGAACGCGGGCAGGATCTCGTCCAGCGTCCCGGCATAGCTCGCGAAGATCTCGGGGAGCGAGACCGTGCAGGCCGCGTCCTCGGCGACGGCCGCCAGGGCCTTCTCCAATGAGACCTTCGCGCCCGGCGCGTGCTGCACGACGAGCCAGCGCGTCTCGCCCGGCATCCAAAGGTGCGCCGTCGCCGGCTCGGCAAAGCCCGCCAGACGCTTCTTCAACTCGCCCGCCGACAGGCCCGCGACATCCAGCGACACGAACGACGGACGCGCCGCGTCGCCCGCGACGGCACTCTCCAGCCGATAGACGCCGCGCACCGCCTCCTTGACCGCCGCACACGTCTTCCGAACGGGCGACGGCTCCTTCGTGGCCTCGCGGGAACACCCCGCGAGAACCAGCGCTCCCGCCAGAACAACGAAAATCCGCTTCATAGCGCGTATTATAGCAAATTCCGAAGCCAACAGGCCCAATCCACGCCGGAAAATGGTATCATATGCCGCGAGGCGAAACAAAGAACTATGAAAATTCTCTTCCTCAGTGACATCCATGGCGTCCCCTCGACGCTGGAAGCGGCCTTTGCCGCCGCCGACACGCTTGGCTACGACCGAATCGTCCTTCTTGGCGACCTCCTCTACCACGGGCCGCGCAACGGCGTGCCCGACTTCTATGACCCCGTGAAGGTCGCGCGGATGCTCAACGCCCGCAAGGATCGCATCATCGCCGTGCGCGGCAACTGCGACGCCGAAGTCGACCAGATGATGTTCGAGTTCCCGATGATGGCCGACTATGCCGTCGTCGAAGCGGGCGAGGAGACGTTCTTCTGCACGCACGGCCACCTCTGGAACGAGAACCGCCTGCCGCCGCTCGGACTCGGCACCGTGCTCGCGCATGGCCACACGCACATCTCCGAACTGAAAAAGCTCCCCTGCGGACTGACAATCTTCAACCCCGGCTCCGTCTCGCTGCCAAAAGGCGGCACGTCGCGTTCGTTCGGCTATTTCGACGGCCACGCCCTCCGCCACTGCACGATCTGAACGTTCGCGGACGCGCCAGCCGCCCGCAAGGCCGTCAACGGACGACTTCAAAGAGGTATTCCGATTCCGCGCCATCCCCCGCCGTGTCAACGGCGAAGCAAAGGCGGCCCGCCCGTCGTTCGGCGACAAGGCGTCGCCGTCGCGAGCCGTCCGGATTGAGCGAGTAGGCGACAGGCTCTGCGGGGCCTTCGCACGCGAGGGAGAAACGGACTCGCGCCCGCCGCATCAGCTTGCCGTCCCCCCGTCCCCAGGCAAGCAGCACGTCACGCGACGCATCCCGAAAGCGCATGCCGTCCTGCAAGACGTCCGTCAGGACGGCACAGAGGATGCGCGGCGCACGCGCGAGCGGCGCGTCCGAAAGCGAGGACGCCCAGACGGCGGTCGGGCCGGATGACGCGATCTCCGCCACGAGTGCGCCCGCTTCGACGCAACCGTCCGACGGCAGGAATCCGCCCGCCGTGCGCGCCGTGCGGAGAATCACCGTCTCGTTGCGGCAATCGACCTTGAATCCCCCGTCCGGCGAACAGACCTCGTCCGCAACCGCCCGTCCAAGTTCCTCCCGAATCGAGTCTTCCTTCCGAAGCGTCACGTAATTCCCCATGCTTTCCCAGCCGTCTGGAAGTGCCTCGGCGTAAAGGCCGCCGATTCGCGCACACCAGCCGGCCCAGGGAAAGCCCCGCTGGAGGCCGCCGACGGGAACGCCGAGGCTTTTCGTCATGCGCGGCGGATAGAGCGTCGCAAACGTGCGCGCAAGCGGCGGAAGGTCTCTCCGAAGAAAGAGACAGACGAACAGGCGATCCGCGCCGAGCGAGATTGGGTCGGGCGCGACGTCGAAATGGTTCATCCCCAAGGGCGTGCCAACCGCGCCCCGAGCCGAACACGTCCAGTCGAAATGCCAGAGTGCCGCCCAGTTCTGAAGCGCGGCCGCCGCCCCGCAAAGGAATCCGCCCGCGCAACGCTTGCTCCCCGGCGGACAATAGTTGTATTCGGAAACGGTAAACGGCCTGTCCAAAAGCCGCCGCGTCGCCACATACGGAATCCCCGCCTCATAGCCGTTCCGAATGTTCAGCCCGCCTGGGACACGCGCGGGCAGACACCAGTTTGGCCCCAGGAACGACGGATGCGTGTAATAGAAATGGTCATCGACGTAGTCGTAGTTCTCGGCCCTGACAGGCTGCAGCGTCGAGGGGTACGTCCAGCAGTTCATGTCCGTGACGAGCGCCCGACAGTTCAGGGTCGTGCGCAGCCACCGCCGCATTTTCCGGGCAAACCGCGCTTCGCGGTCGGCGAGGAAATGGTGAAACGCCGCGACATGGCGGTTCGTCGCCGCCCCCGACAGAGTTTCCGGAAGCGTTGCGGGAATGTCCGCCAGGGACTCGTCGGCCGCCCGCCGCCGCGCCAGCCAGCTTTCCCAGTGCGGACGAACAACGGCCGCGTGTTTCCTCAAGATCGCTTCGCCGAAATTGGGCAAGTTGCCCTCGTTCACGAGCGAAATCCAGGCCAAGGTCGGATCTTCTGCGTATGTCAGCCCCGTGTAGGGATTGCGATGCGCGAGCAGACTCTGCGCAAAAGCCAGATAATTCGAATGGACGCCCGGATGAAACAGCGCGAGGACCTTGACATCGTCCACCTTGCCGGCGGAATCGAGTCCGCACGCGCGTGCGACGACCGTGCGCGAGACGAAGAGATCGGTCGTCACATAGACGCCGCGCGCACGGCATTCCGCGAAAAGCGCGTCAAATCGGTCTAACGCCTCCGGGTCAAAGTCCATCCGATCGCCCGTCGGCTTCAAAAGCGAATTCTCGTAGTGGTGAATCCGCACCGTGTTGTAGCCGCTTCGAACCAGGTTCTCGACCAGTTGCCGAGACGCGCCCTTCGGGAGCGTGGTGCAATCCGTGCAGAGATTGACGCCATAGAACCGCTGCGCGACACCCGGACGCCCCTCATATTCGAAATTCTGCCCGCGCGCGACAATGCGTCCGTATTTCCCGCACGGGCCATCGACGAAGCCAAGGCCCGAAAAGTCAAGCGCACTGCCAGGCTGTGGCTCAACGCAAGACGTGACCGGAATCCAGTCATCAGAAGGACGGACGACGAATTCGGCGTCTCCGGCGTCGGCCCAGCCCATGCCACAGCACGCCGCCAGCACGCCGGCGAACACCTTGCACGCGATTCTAGCGGACATAGACGCACATCCCCTCTCGCTCCCGTTCCGCGACGCAGAACAGCCCCAGTGTCCAGTTCGGATCGCCCGACACCTCCGTCAGGATTCCAGACGAGACAACGCCATCAGCCGGCCGAGCCGAATACCGCCGCATGCACCGCCAGCCCTGATCCGTCTCGCTCCACCGCAGGACGACAAGCGCGCTGTCGGACTTCCGAATCTTGCGCGCGTCATAGCGGAAGCGGATCTCGGCCTTGGTGAACGGACGCACGTCGCGTGCATAGCCAATCCGGCTGCCGAAGGTTCCCGCCTTCCAGAACCCCAACGGCCGGCAACGGGCGGGAAGCGCGTCCGCATGCACGTCCGACCGGTCGTCCGCCAGGAAAAGAACGCCGAAGTTCCACCCTGCCCGCTGCCAATCGCGCTGTGCCATGATGCGGACAGCGTTCAACAGATCCGGGATCTCCCGCTGACGGGCGCACCCGACGCTGTTCGTCCCGGCAAAGCAACTCCAGTTATCCCCGCCCGCGTCCAAGACGGCGTTTACGACAGGGAGCATCACGGCCCCCTTGTTGACGGCATTCCAGCCGTTCGTGACGTCGACCGATGACAGGACGTTTGAGACGGACGCCCAATCCGAGCAGTCCAGCGTCCGTTCGACCCCTTCGCCATCGGCCGTAATGTCCCCGTTCCCGATGCGCGCATGTACATGGTAATCATCTGCGGTCTCCGTTCTGCCATGCACGCGCCCCCAGCCGGAGATTCGCCCAACGCTCTCCGCGCGCACGACACCGGCGGCATTCGTCGCAGCCCCAATCCAGAGCTGCTCAACGTTCCCGTTTTCCGCCCTTGATGCCTGGTTGTAGACCGATCCCCCAAGAAGGCGAAGTTCGCCAAAACCCGCCGTGTCGTCCTTTCCGCCCAAGGACAACGGCCCCGTATCGAACGTCGCGTCTTGCTCCACGACGACCCGACCCCGTCCGCCGCCATTTCCCGATCCGACATCGACGAACCCGATGCGATTCCCGCCGCTCGAATACCACAGCCATTTGAAGGGCGTCCCCGGACGAATCCGGAGTTCTCCCGTCCCGTTCATGCCAACGCACATATTTTTTGGATTCGGCATGACAGTGGAGCCTCTGTCATGGACATAAACCCCCGTCGCGCCAGCATGCCGCCCGATTTCCAGTCCCGTCACGACATTGACCCCGGCGTTTGTCACGATGCCCAATCCATACACGCCGACGACAAGGCTGGAGTCGTTCGTCCCGCCGGGACGAACGTCCAACAGCCCCGCGCCAATGCCTTGCGTATGGGGGTTGTCCCCCACGTTCGTGCCGTTTGTCGCCTTGAGCCGCCCGCCCTCTTGAATGCGAACGGCAACAGGACGGGGCGCGCCCTTCTGCCGCCCGGCCAGGCTGACCGACCAATAGCCCGACGAATAGACGTCATTCGTGACGAGAATCGTTCCCGGACGAACAAGATTCACGTCCGTTAGCGACCGAAAAGTCTCCGCCCGAGTCTCAAAGAAAGCCCACGTATACCACCGTTCAAGCGTGTCCCAAGAATCGACGCTGTCAGCGCCGCCAGAAGGCAAGAACCAGAGACCCGCCACGGCCGAGTGCGAAACGAGCAGGAGAAAGCCTGCGACCAGCACACGACGACACCCATTTTTTCTTTGCATCATCGGAATCGACTCCTTTGCTTTTTGATTAGAGACAAAAATCCAAAGGCATCGCCAACAAGACGAACACGCCGCCGCGACCCTGGACAGAATCGCGGACGCGGTCTCCTTCGACCGCGAACGTTCGTTTCAATTAATAATGGGGGGGGGGGGGGGGGCAACGCAACGCCGTCGCGACATCAACCGCGACGAACGAACCTAGAACCTGCACGCATTCAGCACACATTGCAACAACCCCACAAGTCTGTCACTAATGATACCATATCCCGCCGCCGACCGCAAGCGGCGGGTCTGCCGTGCGCAAAGCACGCTTCTCGGATAGCCCTGACTATGCCGAAACGGTAAGCGCCGCCCCCTTCTTCCAGAAGCAGTCGAGCGGCCGCACCTCAAACTTCACCGTCTCCGGCGGGAGTCTGTCCACGGAGACAGTACAGGACGAATTGTCCGTAGCCCGCTTGTGGGACAGCGCGTGGTTGAAGCCCTCCGCAACGACGTAGAA
>CAYQUI010000020.1:0-24585 GCA_964420685.1 uncultured Lentisphaeraceae bacterium
GACCATGTAGTTCGGCGGCGTGTTCGTCGCCCACGCCGTCACACGCGCCGTCACCTGCTGCTTGCGCGGCAGACGCACGTTCGACCAGCTCTTGTCGGCGCGCCACCAGATCTTGCGCACCGTGTCGCCCTCGCCGTCACCCACCGCGACGACCTTATGCACGTCGCCGGCGACGTTGTAGAAATTCGCGCCGCCGATGGACACGCCGTTCGTCAGGAAGTCGACCGTCACGATCGCCGTCTCGCTGAGCTTGTAGTCCACCGTGACCAGGCACGACCACGCGTCCTGCCGGATCGCGACGTCACTCACCACGGGTTGCGCGGACACGCCGAACGCCCATCCCAACGTGGCACAGAAAGCAGATGTCAAGACCTTCATCGGAATCTCCTTTCTTGTGGTCGGTCACTACTTGATGATGAACACCGCCGCGCGCGGCGTGGTGCGGAACGGAGAGAGCCCATTCGAATCCACGCTCTCCACGCCAAACGTCTCGACGCCCCCTGCCGAAACGGCCTCCGCCGACATCGAGACCTCTTGCACGCGGGCGCTCGCGTCATAGACCCAGAGCACCTCCTCGGTCGCGGCCGTCACCGACAAGGCCACGCCAAGCGTTCCCGCCGCAAAAACGGCAAAGCCCTTTACAACAGAACGGGAAGGAGACTTACGCAGGAGCGTACCCCCCCCCCCCCCATCAGACCAGATGAGCGGACAGGCCGCAAAAACGTTCCATCGCATGCTTTGTTCATTGTCATGGATCTGTTCCTTTCCTTGGTTGTTCGATTATGCATTACATCTATTTTTTTTTCCGTTCAATTCCAGCACGACCGGCAGATGTCGCCTGTGCGTCCGCGTTTCACCGCGCGCCGAACAGGCTCTCCTCGATGGACGCGCAGAGCGCGTGGTAAACCGGGAGGTGGAGTTCCTGAACCTTGTACGTCTCCGTCTCCGGCACGGCGACCGCCGCATCGGCGACCGCGCCGAGCCGTCCGCCGCCCGCGCCCGTCAGCGCAATGACCTTCAGGCCCTTCGCGCGCGCGACAAGCGCCGCGTTCACGCAGTTCGCGCTGTTGCCGCTCGTCGAAAGCGCGATCAGCACGTCGCCCGCGCGGCCGAGTCCGTAGACCTGCTGGGCAAAGGCCGTCTCCCATGCGACGTCGTTCGCGAATGCCGTGAGAATGCCGCTCATCGAGACGAGCGAAACGGCGGGCAGTGCGCCCTCCAGCTTCGCGGCGAGTTCCGGCGGCAGTTTCGCCGCGACGGCGGCGTCGATGTCGCGATGCCGCTTGAACTTCTTCAAGAGCTCGCCGACGATATGCTCCGCGTCCGCCGCACTGCCGCCGTTGCCGCAGACGAGAACCTTTCCGTCGTTGCGATAGCAGGCCAGCAGAAGGTCACGTGCCTTCGCGATTTCGTCACGACAGCCGTCAAGCTGCGGATAACGAGAATAAAGTTCGTCAAGAATCGTGTTGCTGTTCATGGGAGATCGTTCGATTATTTTGAGATTCGGCCATTCGATTATTCGACCATTCGATCATTTCTCGATTCCTGCCACCGCGAGGGCGGCATAGTCGCCAATGTTCTCCGACAGGCCCGCGCCGCAGATTCGGCAGACGCCCCGTGCGAACGGCAAGGCCTCCCGCGCGAGAATCGGCTCGATTTCCGCGAGGAAGCGCGCCTGCTGACGCATGAAGACGCCGCCCAAGACGATGACTTCGGGATTGAGAATGTCAATCACGTACGACAGGAGCATGCCGAGATGCGCGGCCGATTCCTTGAAGACGGCCGTGCAGAAGGCGTCGCCCTCGTCCACGCGGCGGAAAAGTTCCTTCGTGCTGAAGTCCGTCGGAAGCACAACGCCCTGCTCTTTCGCGCGAATGAACGCGAGCCGCGTCATCCCCGCGCCCGAACAGAAGCCCTCTGCGCTCCCTTCCTTGTTGTAACCGACCGGACCCGTCGGCGCGAGGCGGATGTGGCCGATCTCGCCCGCGTTGTCGTTCGTCCCCGAATAGAGCCGGCCGTCGAGGACAAGCCCCGCGCCCAGCCCTGTCCCGAACGTCAGGAAGACCATGTTCCGCGTGCCGCGTCCCGCGCCGAACCGCCACTCGGCGTAGGCGCAGGCATTCGCGTCGTTCTGGAGATGGACGGGCACGCCAAAGCGGTCGGCGAAGAACTTGACGACAGGCACTTCGTCCCATCCCGGCAGGTTCGGCGGCGAGAGAATGACGCCCCGCCGCGAGTCGAGCGGCCCGCCGCAGCTGATGCCGATGCTCGTCACCGTCACGCCCAAGTCTGCGACAGCGGTCGAAAGGCGGGTCGCAAACGCCTCCAGCACCGCCTGCCACGAAAGACCTGCCGTCGGGAACTCTTCGCGATGCAGAATCGTCACGCTGTCCGCCGAACAGCGGCCGACGGACAGCGCGCACTTCGTGCCGCCAATGTCAATGCCAACCGAAACGTCTCTCATTTCTGCACCTCGAAAACGGCGGCCTCGTTGGCCTCCAATTGAATACGCGCGGCCGTCACGTCGCCACGCCAAACCGAGCCCAACGAACCCGTGACGCGAATCGGACACGTGACCGTGCGCGGCTCAAAGTTGATCGCCACAACGATCGTCGTGCCCCGCGCC
Organism: uncultured Lentisphaeraceae bacterium; assembly: GCA_964420685.1. Lineage (GTDB taxonomy): Bacteria > Verrucomicrobiota > Kiritimatiellia > RFP12 > UBA1067 > UBA1067. Next base: position 2,627 of record CAYQUI010000020.1, read on the forward strand.
GTCGGATGCTCGGTGATTCCCACGTACGGGCAGTCGCCCTTCTCGACCGCCTGCGCCACCTTCGCCAGCCTCGCCGCCTCACGGAAGACGAGGTAGTAGGGCTGGATTCGCTCGCCCGTGAAGACGTCCGTCCGCGCAATCGCCTGGCGGTCAAGCGGCGAATTGCAGACAAGCATCTGTCCTTTCCCAAAGCGGAAGCGCGTGAACGCCGGCTCGCCGTCCGTCGTCCAGCCCAGCACCTCGGCCTCGCCCGGCAACAGCCGCGCGGTCGTCACGTCCGTACAGGTGATTGGACGGTCAGGATGGGCCGCCAGCGCGAACGTGCGGTTGCGCGAGGCCAGCGCGCAGTAGTCGACGGCCACGCCCGCGTGCTCGCGCAGGTGCGTCAGCCGCGACTCGCCGCAGTAGAGGACGAGCGCCGTCGCACCCTGGGCGACCTTCTCGTACAGCCGCTTCTGCGCGGGATAGGTGTAGTCCGAATCCGTCTCGCTGGAACAGAGAATGTAGAAGTTCGCATCGGGAAGCGGACGCTCGGCACCGGCGAAGGACGGGTTGAAGCCCGCCTGCCGCGCGAGCAGGTAGGCCCCGAAACCGGGAATCCAGCCGTCGCTCTTCTCGGAGACGACGATGACGGCGTCGTTCTTCGCCTTCGGGAGTTTTCGAAACGGCAACGCCGCGCGGAACTGCTGAAACGCCTGCATCTCCAGCATGATGGGCTTGGGCGAGAGATCCTGGCGGAGCATGCCCAGCTCGCGTTCGCAGGGCGTCAGCGTGTAGGGCGGGAAGTCCAGCACCTCCTGATCGGAGTTGCACCACCAGAGGACGCCCTTGAGATCGTTCGCCCAGGCACTGAACATTGTCGCGCGCATTCCCGCCGCCGTGCGCGCGTCGGACACGCAGCTCGTGCCGAGGTTGCCGATCTCCTCGACGAAGCAGGGCTTGCCGCCAAGGTCACGGTAGAGGACGGACTCCGCCGTCGGATGCAGGATTGTCCGCATCGTGTTGAACGCCTCCTTGCCGCACCCCGGCACGTAGAACGGGTAGGGGTGCGTGCAGAGGATATCGGCGATCTCGCCGTTCTGGCGCACGTTGGCGGCGGCCGACTCGCGCGTCGAGAGCCCGTGCATGCCCGAAACGATCGGGCGCGTCGGATCGACCGACCGAATCGCCATGCCAATGTGATCCATCCAGTTGTAGAACGCGGCCTGGCCGGCCCCGCCCGCGCCTAGGCAGTTGCACTCGTTGCCGTAGTCCCACGCGGCAATCGCCGGATGGTCTTTCAGCTTCGCGACGAAATGGCGGACGAACTTCGTCTGCCAGCGAACGGCCTCCGGATCCGTGAGGACGTTCCGCTCCTCAAAGACAGCCGGCACGAACTGCCGTCCGCTCATCCAGCCCGTGACAAGCCCAACGATCAGCTGGACGTCGTTCGACGCGGCAATGTCGCAGAGGACGCGGAAACGGGCAATCATCTCGTCGTCCACGCCCGCCGAATTCGGCAGCGGCCGGTTGTCGCGGAAACGGAACGAGCGGTAGCCGCCGCCGCCGTGGCAGTCGCCCGTCAGCGGCTGGAAGTCGCTCCAGAGCGGGAAGACGCGCATGACGCGCGTCCCGTGCCGCGCGAGCGAGGCGACCTCCGCCTCGACCGTCGCCCGATCCCAGTTCGACCACATGTACATGCCGGCGTTCTTCGCCCAGTAGTTGCAGCCGACGAAGAACTCGCCGTCCGTAAAGATGTCCGACGACGCATTCGCCGCCAATGCCAGCACCGCGCCGGCGACACCGCAGAGCATCCGCTTCATTGTCTTTTCAGCCTCCTGCCCGAATTATAGCAGAACGCCGGCAGCAAGACAAACCTGTAAATACAGGTTTTTCAGCGGACAATGAGCGGCGCAGGGAGGCGGATCGTGCGCGGCGGGAGACGCGGCGACTTGATGCGCTGAAGAAGCGTCTGGAACGCGACGTGCGCGAGGTCGGCGAGCGGCTGCCGGCACGTCGTCAGGCCAATCTGCGCGGCCACGGCCACGTCGTCAAAGCCCGCGAGGCGAATGCCCGCCGCTTTCTTGAGCGCGTCCAGCGTCCCCTTCAGCCGTGCCGCCGCGACGTCGTTGCCGGAGACGAGGGCGTCCGGACGTGCGACGGTGATGAAGCGCGAGACGCGGCGGCGGTCTTCCGGCTCGCAGCGGAGGACGTTCTGCCGCTGCGACCACGGCAGGCCCGCCTCAATCGCCGCGAGCGCCACGCCGCGCAGACGATCCGTCACGGTCGGCGCCGCGCCGGGCCGCTGGAGAAAGCAGATGTTCTTCGCGCCCGTCTGGACGAGATGCCGGCCAACCGCCAGCCCCGCCGACACGTTGTCGATGCCGACAAGGTCGTAGGCCGAGCGGTCCGGCGACGGCACGATGTCGTAGTCAAGAAGAAGGACAGGGATTTCGTACCTGTCGAAATACGCCAAGACGGCGCGCGAGGCCGCCGTGTAGTCCGCGACGAATTCCATCGGCTGAAAGAAGACGCCCGACACGCGCTCCTTCGCGAACAGATAGGCGATCCGCCGCGCTTCCCGCGCCCGCACGGTCGGCTTGTCGCTCCGAATGGACTCCGTCAAGACCCGCCAACCGCCACGCACGGCCATGCGACGCAGCTCCTGAACGATCGGCGAGAAGATCTCGGCGTAGCAGACGCCCGGAACGACAATCCCCAGCGTCCCCGTCGCATTGCGCGCAAAGTGCGTCAGCATCGACGGCGCGCCCTTGCGCGTGACGACCAGCCCCTCGCGCTTCATGTCGAGCATGACGCGGCTCATCGTCGGACGGCTCACGCCGAAGCGGCGCGCCAGCGTCATCTCGCTCGGAAACGTCGGCGCGGCGTCAAACTTGCCGGCCAGGATCTCGCGCCGCAGCTGCTCGAATATCTCCGCGTGGCCCATGGGGAGGCGCGGCGTCAGCGACGCCGCGCCGGGATGGACTCGCGATAGAGCTGGTAGGCCTGCGCAATCTTCGGCTTGCCCTGCTTGCGCAAGGCGCGAACCAGCCCGTCAAGCGCGTCGAACGACGTCGGGCTCGCCGCAACGGCGCGCGAATAGATTTCAACCGCCCGCGCCGGAAGCCCCAGACGCACGGCCAAGGCCCCCGCCGTCAGGAACGTCGAGACCTTGCTCGGCTGCAGGGCGCAGGCCAGCTGGTAGTTCTCCATCGCCCGCATCTGCGGATTCGCCTCGCCGCCGCGCTTCTTCGACGGGGGCGTCTTCTGCCAGCATTTCGCGAGTCCCAGCGCCGCCGGCGCGGACAGCGGATCGGCCTTCAGCGCGGCCTCGTATTCCTTTCGGGCCGTGTCCGTACGCCCCTTCTTCTCGGCGGCGGCGGCACGGGCGAGCGCGGCGGCGGCCGCCGCGCTGTCACGGCGCGCAGCCCCCGGACGCGCAGCGGCCTCGGCGGCAATCTGCTTCTGCAACGCGGGGATGAACGACCTCTGGACTTTCTGGACGCGCGGCGTCGCCTCCGGCTCCAGCCGCACGAAGACCTGAAACTGCTCCAGCGCCGCCTCGTAATAGCAGAAGGCGTCACGGTAGAGAAGCCCCAGGTGATAGCGCGCGGCGGCATCCCTGAAATTGAGGCGCAGCGCGCGCAAGAAGGCGAGGCGCGCAAGATGGCTGTTCTCGCGCGCCATCTCGACGACGCCCAGCCCCGCCCAAGCCGTGGCGCGGAGCGCCGGGGCGAGACGCGCATTGTCCGCCAGTTCCTGAAAGCCCCGCGCGGCCGCATCGAAGTCCTTCGCGTGCCAGGCCACCTGCGCGGCGAACATCTTCACGTCCACGTCGTCGGAAAGCTCCGACGCGCGCGCGACAAGTCTCTGCGCAGCGGACAATTCGCCCAAGTCAAGCTTCGTCCGCGCCAGCAGAAGAAGCGCGTCCACGCGATCCGGCGCGCGCGAAAGGCTCTTCTCAAGAAGCTTCGCGGCCTTCTCGAAGTTCCGCACGTCATAGGCCGCGCGGCCCTCTGAAAGTTCCTTGAGGCCGTCCTTCGGCCCGCACCCGACGGCCACGGCCGAAAGGGCGAGGGCCAACGCCACGCGCCTAGGCGCGGATGAGCGCGAGGAATTCGTCACGCTTGGCCTCCATGATGGCGGGCGTCTTGCCCTCAAGGTTGAGACGAACGAGCGGCTCGGTGTTCGACATGCGCACGTTCGCCCAATAGCCCTCCGTCTCCCAGGCGTCAATCGAGACGCCGTCGAGCTCGAAGACCTTCGCCTTCCCCGCATACGTCGCCTTGACCTTCGCGAGGACCTCCGCCGGCGGCGTGACCGTCTTCGTGTTGATCTCGCCGGACTGCGCATAGCGGCGGAGCGGACGGACGAGCTCGGAAAGCGGCTTGTCGCTCGCCGAGACGATGTTCGCGAGCGCATACGTCGCCATCGCGCTCGACTCGGCCGTCGAGTTCGCCTTGAAGTAGTAGTGGCCCGACAGCTCGCCCGCGAAGATCGCATCGTTCTCGCGCATCTGCGCCTTGATGAAGGAATGCCCGACGCGGCTCATCATCGGCTTGCCGCCGGCCGCCGCAATCACCTCCTCGCAGACCTTCGACGAGCGGAGGTCGTAGAAGCACGCCGCGCCGGGGTTCGACGCCAGGAGATCCTGCGCGACAAGGGCCGTCACGAAGTCCATCGGAATGATTTCGCCCGTCTCGTCGAGGAAGCCCGCGCGATCCGCGTCGCCGTCGTACGCGACGCCGAACGCATACTTGCCGGGGTTGGCCCGCATCAGCGCCTGAAGATCCTTCAGCGTCTCGTAGTGAAGCGGGTTCGCGTCATGGTTCGGGAAATTGCCATCGTAGTCGCCGTAGAGCGCGTCATAGGTCAGCATCGAGTCCTTGAACGCGACGGACTCGGCGATGCCCATGCCGTTGGCGAAGTCGAGCGCCAGGTGGAGCGGACGCTTCAGGTGCGCGAACGCCTTCACGTGCGCGGCATAGGCGGCGGAAACGTCGACCTTCGTCACGTTGCCGACACCCGCCGGCGGCTCGTCAACGGAAAGGCCCGCGACGATCTGCTCGATGTCCTTGATGCCCGTCGCGCCCGAAATCGGCACGGCATTCGCCTTGCAGAGCTTGCAGCCGTTCCACTCCCGCGTGTTGTGCGAGGCGGTGATCATGACCGAACCGTCCGCCTTCAGCGAGGCGTTGGCGAAATAGCTCATCGGCGTCGAGGCCAGTCCAATGTCGATGACGTCGACGCCCTCGTCGACCAGGCCCTTCGCGAATGCGGCGAAAAGCGCATCCGACGACGTGCGGCAGTCACGCGCAACGACGACCTTCGCGTTGCGCCCCGTAAAGCCGCAGAAGCGCGCGTAGGCCCGCGCAATCTTGTAGAAGTCGTCCTGCCCGAGTTCCTGCCCGTAGACGCCACGAATGTCATATGCCTTGAAAATGCTCATGTTTTCTCTGTCTCCTTGATGTCACCTTGAAAGGGGTATTGTACCATATTTGCCCGTTCAGCACGTGCCAAGGCGCTGTCCGGCGTAGCGACCTTCGTGAATCGGCTTCCACCACCAGTCGTTGTCGAGATACCACTGCACGGTCTTGCGGATGCCGCTCGCGAAGTTCTCGCGCGGCTTCCAGCCCAATTCGCCCATCAGCTTCGACGGATCGATTGCATAGCGCAGGTCATGCCCCGGCCGATCCGCGACGTGGGTGATCAGCGATTCGTAGCGCGTGCCGTCCGCGCGCGGCCGCAGTTCGTCCAGCGTCGCGCAGATCGTCTGCACGACCTCCAGATTCGTCCGCTCGTTGTGCCCGCCGACGTTGTACGTCTCGCCGTCGCGGCCCTTCTCGTTCACGAGCAGAAGCGCGCGCGCATGATCCTCGACGTAAAGCCAGTCGCGGACGTTCGCGCCCGTGCCGTAGACCGGCAGCGGCTTCCCGTCCAGACAGTTGAGGATCACAAGCGGAATCAGCTTCTCCGGGAAATGGTACGGCCCGTAGTTGTTCGAGCAGTTCGTAAGGCGCGTCGGCAGTCCGTAGGTGTCGTGCCACGCGCGGACGAGATGGTCGGACGCCGCCTTCGAGGCCGAGTAGGGCGAGTGCGGCGCGTAGGGCGTCTGCTCCGTGAAGAAGCCCGTCGGGCCGAGCGAACCGTAGACCTCGTCCGTCGAAATGTGCTGAAAGACAAAGTCCGGATGCTCCCGCCACCAGGCCCGCGCGACCTGCAGGAGCGTCGCCGTGCCGACGACGTTCGTGCGAATGAATTCGCCCGGCCCGTCAATCGACCGATCGACGTGCGACTCGGCCGCGAGGTGGAAGACCGCGTCGGGACGGAACGCCGCAAACGCCTGCGTCATCGCCGCCGCGTCGCAGATGTCGGCCTTGAGGAAATGGAGTCGCTTCCCCTCCGGAACGGCGAACGCCTCAGGCGTCTGGATGTCCGCCGCCGGATCAAGCCCGACGTCCTTGAGGGATTCGGGGACGCCCGCGTACGTCAGCTTGTCAACGGCCAGAACGACCGCGTCCGTCTCCTTCAGGAGCAGACGAACGAGGGCCGAGCCGATGAAGCCGGCCGCCCCGGTCACGAGGAAGCGTCTAGTCGTCATCGGCAAACCCTCCGGGCGTCTCGGATTCGGTGGCCTTGGGCGCGGACGTCCCCGCGCCGGGCGTCGCCTTGTCGGCCGTCTTCGGCTGATAGCCGTACCCGTAGCCGTAGCCGTACTTGCCATAGTGGCGACCGTGCGCGTGCGGCGAGAAGGCGTGCGCATTCGAGACCTCGATGTCGTTGACGATCGCGCCGAGAATGTTCGCGCCGGCCTCCGTAAGCGACCGCGAGCAGTACTGGATCGGCTTGAAGTGCGTCCGGTCGGGGCAGCACATGATGAGGACGGCGTCGACCAGCACGGCCAGCGAGACGACGTCGCCGACAATGCCGTACGGCGGCGAATCGACGACGATGTGGTCATAGTTCGCGCGCGCCCACGTGAAGAACTCCGGCACGACGGACGAGCCGAAGATTGTCGCCGGCGAAACGCCGTCCGGCGGCAGCGAGGCGATGACGTCCAGCCCCGGCTGCTCGGTCTTGTTCACGAGCTGGGCAAAGTCGGGCGTCACGCCCTTGCCGGCGGCCTGAAGGACATGCGAAAAGCTGTGCGCCTCGTCCAGTTCGAGACCCCAGATGCGCGCGAGGCGCGGACGGCGCAGGTCGAAGTCGACATGCAACGTGCGACGCCCCGCCTGCGCGTAGGAAATCGCCAGCGACGTCGAGGTGATCGTCTTGCCCTCGCCCGGCTGCGTCGAGATGACGAGCAGGCAGTGCGACAGCGCCTCGTAGCGCGGCGAGTCCAGCAGGTTGCGCAGGCCGGCGACGGACTCCGAGAACTGCGAGTACTTGTCCTCGATCAGGAACTTCGCGACGTCCTCGCGCTTCTTGCGGCGGACGTGCGGCAGGACGGCCAAGACCTTCAGCGCAAGGCGTCCCTCGATGTCCGCGAGATTCACGACCGTGTCTTCCAGGTTGTCGATGATCAGCACGAAGACGACGCCCAGCGCGAGCGAAAGGACGATGCCCGCGCCAAAGACAATCGCGGGATTCGGAAAGACCGGCTTCGTCGGCACGCCCGCCGGACGCCCGACGCGAACGATCTCGTTGTTCGACTCCGCCTCGATGCGCGCCTTGTTCTCGTCGAGAATCAGGCCTTCGAGGACGCGGTTCGCGATGCCGAACTCGGCCTCCAGCTGGCCAAGGCCCGACTCGGCGAGAACGATGCGCTGCTCCAGCGACGCCAGCTCGTTGCGAAGGTCGTCCTGCTTCTTGCGGAGAATCGAAAGCTGGTTGCGCGTCACCTTCAGCGTCGAGCGACCCGTCAGGAGCGCACGCGCGGCCGCGTCCAAAAAGCGCTGCTTCGAGAGCTCCAGCGCGCGCTTGGCCGCGATGACCTCGGGGTGGCTCTCGGTGAAGGTGAACATGAGCTTCTGGTAAAGCCCGTCCGCATCCTGATAGGCGCGGAACTCCTCGGCGATCTCCTGCGCGCGCGGAACGCTCGTCGAGAGGTTGCCGTAGCTCGCCGGATCCTTCTGGACGGCCGTCAGCATCTTCTCCCACTCGATGAGCTGCGTCTCCATCGTCTCGAGGGCGAGAATGTCCGTCGTCGTCTTCGAGAGGCCCTGCTGAACCGTGTCGCGCGACGAGCGCAGGTTGTCCACCTTGTGGGACGTGCGGAACTCCAAAAGCTGCTGGGAGATCTTGTCCACCTCGCGCCGCTTGCGCTCCACGTTCTGGTGAATCTGCGAGACGGCCTTGTCGCAGCGCAGCTTGTTCTCCTCGTCCGTGAAGGACTCGATCGACTCCGCATAGGCGTTCGCGAGCGCCGCGCAGATGTCGGGCGACTTCGAGCGCAGGGCAATCGTGATGATGCGCGAGTTGCGGATGAGCTCAAGTTCCGATTCCGCCAGCGACTCGACGAGCTCCTCGTCCGTGACGGTCGAGTTGGGATGCCCCGCCCGGTACTGCTGGATGACCTTCGTGATGACCTTTTCGGAACGCCACTCGGAGATGCGCGTGTTGAAGATCTCGGCGTAGGTGTTGCCGTAGTCCGGCGTAATCTCGGCGAGCGCGCCCTGTCCGCCCGTCGTGCGGCGCATGTCCATCGTGAACTCGCTCTTCGCCTCGTAGATCGTCGGCGAGATGCGGTACACCGCAAACGCGACGATGAGGCCGACGATCAGGAAGACGAAGACGGACAGCCACCGCTGGGAGACGACGCGCAGCATTCGGCTCAGCGTAATCGTTCCGACGACCGACTCCGGGTCGCCGCCGTTCCCCGCCGCGTCGCCGTAGACGCCGCCATAGACACCGCCGTAGGCCGGCGCGCCGTAGCTCTTGCCGGCTCCATAATACATCGGCTTCCGCCCGCCGTAGTACATCGGCGAAGAACCGCTCCCGCCATAATAGATGGGTTTGTCAGACATGCTCGTGACTCTCTCGCTTTGGAAATGACTTCGCGGCAACCGCCAGCGCGGCACAGGCGCCGAGCAGGACATCCGCCCGCAAAACTGAACAGCCGAACAGCGCGTCCACCCCCAGCGTCACGAGGACGAGCGGCACGAGCAACACGGCCGGGTGGGGCAGGCAGACACGCCGCGCCCACGCGACGAGCGCACGCACATAGGAGAAGAGAAGGAAACCAAGCGGGAGGAGAAAGAGCGCGACACCGACAACGCCCCGCTCCGCCAGCAGGAGCCAGCCGCCGTTCGGGACAGCCGTCTGCCCGCGCGGAATGACGGCCCAGTCTGCCGGCAAGGCCTGAAAGCGGACGTCAAAGGCGAACGAACCGAGACCCGTGCCAATCCACGGCGCCGTCTTCCACGTGCGCAACGCGAGGTCGGAGAGCGTCCGCCGCAACGCCCAGAAGCCCTCCGGGAAGAACGCCCGCGACGCAAAGGCCTCCAGCCGAGACGCCAGGGCCGCCTCCGGCATCAGGAAGCCCACGAGAAGGCCGCCCATGGACAACGCCAGCGCAAACACGACAAGCATCCGAAACTCGGCCTGGCGGCGCAGCGTCTGCCGCGCACAGACGAACGCCAGCGCAAAGACCGCGAGTGCCGCAACGGCAAAAAGCCCGGCCGTGAGCGGCGGCGCAAACGCAAAAGCCCCGGCCGCCGTGCCGCCAACCGAGAGCGGAACCGCCAAGGTCGCGCCGCGCCACTTCCGCTCGAACGCCGCGAACAGCGACGCAACGCCGCAGAGAAGAAAGACGCCAAACGCGACACCCGCAAAGGACGCGCCCGTGCCCGGGAAGGCGGACAGCCGCACGCACGACGGCCAGCCGAGATGGGCCGCGACGAGGAAGACGACGGCCGCCAGCCCCGCACACGCGGCAGCCATCAGGAGAAACGCCTGTCGCGCGGCGCGCCCCAGCGCATGACGCGCGGTGACGAACACGACGACGAGAGCCAGCGCAACGGCAAACGGCAGAAAGCCCACGCCGTCCGCGCACCCCGGATAGAACGGAAACGCCGCCGTCGTCAGTTGCCACGACGCCGTCTCGGCATCATACGCCATGCGCACGCCGCCATTCAGCGCACGGGCTCCAGCCGCAAGGGCCAACGCCAGCGAAACCCAGAACAGCGGGTCGCGCACCGATTCGGAAACGACGCGCGTCCGCGCGTCATGCAACCGCTCGCCATGCCGGACGGACGGCGCAAGCGCGCTCCAGACCGCCGCGAAGAGCGTCAGCCAAAGAAGGACAACGGCCACCGACGATGCGGCGCAAAACGGGAATAGGAAGAGCGGCGCGACCGCCAGGAGGGCGAGGTGCGCCGCCAATCCGTATTTGGCCAGAAACTGGTGCACGTCAATACGTGAAGCGAACGCCACCCGTCACGCGCCAACGGTCATAGTCATTGTAGTGATGGCGATGCGCGCTCTCGCTGTTCCACCCGCGAATGTACTCGGCATAGCTGAAGAGCGACATGAAGCGGTTCAGCGTGTAGGTGAGGCCAAAGCGGCCCGTCGCCGTGTCGAGCGTGTAGTCATAGCCGCCGCCCGCATAGACGCGCTCGTGCGTCTCGCGGCGATAGGTGAGGTCAAGCGTCGCGCGAAGCTTGCCGCGAACGAGCGACTTGCCAAGACCCCAGCTCACGGAATCGACGCGCGACCGCGAACCCATCTCGCGCTCGGACGGCTGGTAGTAGCTCGACGCGAGAAGCATCGTGTTCCATGTGTCGGAGATCTTCCAGTTGCCCGACAGCGTATAGACGAACCCGTCGACGGCATCCGCATTGTTCGCATACTCGAAGCGGCTCCAACCGACGAGCGCGCGGTAGGAGATGCGCTCGGTCGCATAAGAGCCAAGGCCCGCCTGCACCGTGTAGCCCTGCGACTCGCTGCTCAGGCCATAGTACGACGTGTTGTCCTGCTCGTAGCCCTGATAGCCAATGTCAACGAGGAAGTCCGTCCAGCGCGACGGCGCGAAGCCCGCGCTCCAGTTCACCGTCCACCGCTGCCAGCCGTAGAGCGCGTAGGAGTCGCGCGAGGCCGTGTCGTTCAGGTAGTCGAGGTTGTAGTAGCTCAACGCGACCTCGGAGTGCCAACGCTCGTTGAAGCGGCGCTGGGCCACGCCCTGAACGGAGAACTGCCGACGGTCGGAATTGTAGTTGCGCCCGTCGTTCATCGCGACGTCATCCGCCAGCGTAATCTGGGAGAACGTCTCGGAGAGCATGAGCGACCAGCCCTTCTCCGCACCCTTCGAGTTGCTCCAGTTCCAGCGCAGCGTCTCGCCGAAAGAGTGCTGGTTGTAGTTGTCCCAGTACTTCTTCTGGCAGTAGGCGCGGTAGTTGTAGTACGCCGAGAGGAGAAGCGCCCAGTTCTCGGCCTTGTACTCGAGGCCAAGTCCGGGGTTGACCGTCCACATCACGTCATCGGTGTCCTTCCCGGAGCCACCGTCATGATAGGAGAAGACGTTCGAGTCATATGTCGCGGAGACCGAGACGTAGGGCCGCAGCGTCAGCCGCTGACCGATGCGGATGCCGCCCGGACGATCCATCGTCTCCGCCCCGGCAACCATCGCCAGGAACGCCGCCGCGCCCAGAAGCAAGAACTTGTTCGAATTCATTTTCCAGTTCTCCAAAATGTCGTCCGTCAGTCGCGCGTGTTCTGCCACTGGTAGCCAATGGCCTCGCCCGGATTCAAGAACGCCTCGCCCGTGCCCAGGTTCGGAATGTCCTGATCCAGCGGCGCCGTCACCGCGTCAAAGAGCGGATTGGCAGAACCCGGCGCGCGCGTCGGATCCGTGTTCGCGCCCACGATATCCGCAATCAGCGACTGGGCGATCTGCGGACCCGCGACGCGCAGCAGAATGTCCGCCGTCAGATCGTCGTCCGTCGCCGCGCGCTCATCAGACACCGCGGCCGGCGTCTCGGACACCTCGACGTCCGCCGCCGCGAGCATCGCGTCGTAGTTCTTTCCCTCGCCCTCGGCCAGCGCGGCCGGGAACCACTCCTTCTTCGCCGTCTCCTGCGCCGCCGCCGGCAGCATCGCGACAAGGGCCTCGACCGTCGCGGGCTTCGGGTCGTTCGAGCCGCGCGCGAACATCAGCGCGGCAAAGCCGCTGCGCACATCGCCATGGTCAACCTCCGCCGTGCGCGCGTTCACCTTCTCCATCACGACCTTCGCGAGCTTCAGGTACTGCTCGTCGGTGTACGTGCGGCCCGCGTCCGTCGCGCGGTTCATGAGGTCGGCGCCCAGACTTTCGGAGAGCGCGGGCAGGGCCGACACGGCAACCGTCGCATAGCACTCCGCGACGAGCGTCGCGACATTGCCCTTCTGCGCGCCCTGAAGCGCCGCGCGGTTGATCGCCACGAACGCGGCCGTCCGATCCGCCTCGGAACCCGGCATCGTCGCAATCGCCGCATTGACATCCGCCAAAAACGCCTTCTGGTCGTCGGACGAGAGGTGCTGCATGATCGCCTTCATCACGGCCGGACTCGCAACCGCCTTGTCAATGCGCCCCTTCGCGTCCGCCAGCGAGATGCGCGTCTTGTTCGCCTTCAGGCGAGCCGCCGTGCCGCCCGCCGCGCCGAAGCACGTCGCGCCCGCCAGCAGGGCCGCCGCAACAATCAACAGGTTCTTCATCATCGTCGTTTGCCTCCTTCGCAAAATCGCCTCAATACCAGGTCTCCGGAACCCAGACCACATCCCCCGCCCGCAAGGGCATGTCCTTGTCGATGCGGCCGTCCTTTCCAATCTCCGTGATGCTCACGTAGGTGCGCGTCTGGTTGCCGTCCTTGTCGCACCGCGTCACGCGGATGTTCGACTTGTCGGCAAACGGCTTGCACCCGCCCGCCGCCTGCAAGACCTTCGTCACCGTCAAGTCCATCGTCGCCGGCATGTTCACGGGCCCGGGATTCAAGACCTCGCCCAAAACCGTCACCGTCCCCCACGGCGAGACGCCCCGGCCATCGTAGGGCGAGAACGTCACCGTGACCATCGGCTGGCGCAGGTACTTCGAATAGACCTTCACGAGCTTCTGCTTCAGGGACTCAAGCGTCAGCCCGTCGCACGCGACCGGCTCCTGCAGGAGGAGCGGCAACGTGATGTCGCCGTTCTGATCGACCAAGACCTCCATCGTCGTCGGCGGGGCCGCAACCGTCCCGACCTGAATCGTCAGCTGCACGCCCGGACGGATGCGCGGCCCGTCCCACCACGTGGCGACAACGGACGAATCGACCGTCTCGCGCTCGCGCAGCGCGTCGACAATCGTCTCGCATCCGCTCACGAACAGGCCAAACCCCGCGAGCAGAAGCGCCTTCATCACGTTACGTGTAGACAGTCTCCCCATAATCGGAGCGCATTATACACCCAAATGGGCGAAGAAGTCAACAGCCTGTCCATAGCCGTCAGAAAAAGAGGTCGCGCGCGCCTCGGCACGTCGCCTCGTACTGCTTGAGGACGGTCGGGTAGAACTTGGGCAGCCACGCCTTGATCTCGGCCAGTTCCTTTTCGATGAGCCGCTCGCCGAGTGCGCGCGTCGCGTCGGACGCGAAGTCGTCCAGCCACTCGCGGAAGGTGAGAACGGCGTTGATCTTGCAGAACTTGCCCTCACGGCCGGTCTTGAGCGCGTCCATGATGCAGCCGCCCGTCCGTCCGCAGCGGTAGCCCGCCGTGCAGAACGACGTGATGACGTCGCGCGCGGCCAGGGTGCGCACCATCTCGTCGATCGAGCGGTTGTCGCCCAGCATGAACTGCTGACGCTCCTTCTCCTGGTGCGCCTCGTCCGAAAAGTCGCTGTAGCCCTTGATCGCGATGTTCGACGAGCAGTCGAGCTGGGTCATGCCGTGATCCAGCACGCGGTCGCGCGACGCCGGGCTTTCGCGCGCCGTCACGATGATGCCCGTGTAGGGCACGGAGAGGCGCGCGATGACGAGGATGCGCGCGAACGTCGCGTCGTCGATGAGCCACGGCGACTCCTCCGGCACGCGCGTGCCGCTCGCCGGCTCCAGGCGCGGGAAGGAGAGCGTGTGCGGCCCGATATTGAACCAGCGCTCGAGGTCGCGCGCGTGCAGGACGGTCGCGAGCAGTTCGTAGCGCCAGTCGCACAGCCCGTAGAGGACGCCGAAGCCGACGTCGTCCACCCCCGCCTCCAGGCAGCGGTGGAAGCACGTCGTGCGCCAGTCGTAGTCGCCCTTCACGCTCCACGCCGGGTGCATGGACTCATAGAGCTTGCGGTTGTACGTCTCCTGAAAAACCTGGAACGTGCCGATGCCGACGGAACGCAGCACCTTCAGGTCGGCGACGGGGAGCGGCGCGGCGTTCACGTTCACGCGACGGATCGAATTGAGCTTGCCCGTGCGCGGCGCGGGAACCTTGCGCGCATAGCACGTCTCGATCGTCTCGGCGATGTATTCGGTCGACGTGGTCGGATGCTCGCCGTAAACGGCGATGAGCCGCTTGTGTCCGATGCGGCCGGCGAGGACGTCCAGCTCCTCCTTCAGCTCGTCCATCGTGAGGACGCGACGCTTCTGCAGGGCGTTCCCTTCGCGGAAGCCGCAGTACCGGCAGCCGTTCACGCAGAGGTTCGACATGTAGAGCGGCGCGAACATGACGATGCGGTTGTCGTAGACCTTGTGCTTGATGCGGTCGGCCGCCGCGCGCATCTCCTCGAAGAGCGCCGGGTCCGTCACCTGCATGAGGACGGCCGTCTCCTCCGGAAGCAGGGTCTCGCACGTCGATTCCGCCTTGGCGATGATTTCGCGGACGCGCACGGGATCGGGCGCCTTGCCGTCCGTCTCGGCGATGAGGCGGTTGATCCGCGCATCGTCGATGAAGTGCTTGCCGCCCGGCAGGTACTTGTTGATCTCGTCCCGGACGATGAAGTTCTTCGTGTAGTCCGCCGCGTCCTTGAATCTGCGAATGCTTGAGCAGTCTGCCATTGTGCGCCCGTTTCCCTTCCGTAGTGTAAGCGCGTATTATACCACTTTCGCCCTCGCGACGCGCACCCCTGGGGCCTGTCCCCACGACGCACCCCTAGGGCCTGTCCCCACGAGGAGACCACGATGACGTGAGGCGCGGACGCGCCTCACGCGAGCAGGCACTGGCCGCCGTCGATGGGGATGACCGCGCCCGTCGTCGCGGCGGCCTCCAGCAGATACGCGACGCCCTGCGCCACGTCCGCCGGCGTCGGCCGTCCAAGAAGCGTCTCGCCCGCCTTCTCGTGGACGGCGGTCGGCACAAGCACCGGACCCGGCGCGACCGCATTGACGCGCAGCGTCTCGGCGAAGAGCGCCGCCGACGTGCGCGTGTACGCAAGGAGCGCGGCCTTTGTCGCCGCATAAGGGCTGAGGGACGCGCCCGCCGCCACGCCCAGGACGCGCGTATCGAGAACGTTGACGACGACGCCACGTCCCGTTTCGCGCCCCGCCATCAGCATCGTCAGCTTCTTCGGGGCCTCCAGGTTGACGGCCGTCAACGCCGCGTCCGGGCCCGCAAAGAGAGCGGCGTTGTTGACGAGCGCGTCCGGCGGCTGTCCGCCCAAAAGACGCAGACACGCGGCATAGGCCCGCGCCGGGCCCAGCGGATCGGCGAAGTCGGCCAAAATGTCCGCCCCTGCGTCCGCACGATGCGAGGTCGTCAGGACGCGCCATCCACGCGCCCGCAGATCAGCCGCAAGAACCTGCCCAAGGCGCGTCGTGCCGCCCGTCACAAGAACCGTCTTCACCGCACAGCCTCCGCCGCCGACATCCCGGCGCCACGCGGGCGCAAGTCTTCCGTCAGGTCGCGCGTCGAGACCTTCAGCGCCTTCTTCATTGCGGCCGCGACGGCGCGCACCCCGTGGACTTCCGTTTCATAGTGTCCGAGGCAGACCATCTTCATCCCAACGTTCTCCGCCGCGATGACTTCGCCCCAGTTCGCCTCGCCCGTCACGAAAAGCTCGCATCCCAGCCGCTGCGCCTCTTCGGCGAACTCGCCCGCGCCGCCGGAACAGACGCCCACGCGCACCGCACGGCGGCCCGCGCCCTGCGTCCCCGTGAAGCCAATCGTCTGCCCATGATAGCGGAACGCCGGGGACAGGCCCCGCAGTCCCAGTTCCTTCGCAAGGCCCGCGTTGTTGCCGAGCGTCGGATGCGCGTCGAGCGGCAGATGACAGGCATAAACTGCCAGGTCGGCCTCCAGCGCGGCGCGGACGACCGAATAGACGCCGCCCGTCAAACGCCTGATGCCGCCACCCCACGAAAGGCCATGGTGGACGACCAGGAGCTGCGCCCCCGCGTCCGCCGCCGCGCGGACAGCCCGCACGCTCGCATCCACGGCAAACGCGACGCACGTGACCGGCGCGGCGGAGTCGCGGCGCGCAATCTGTACGCCATTGTTCGAGACGTCGTCAAACGCCGCGACGTTCAGCGTCCTGTCCAGCCAGCCAACGATCTTCTCCAACGTCATGGTTTCCCTCTCCTTTCGCCTGTCCACTACTTCCCCGCCCACGCGCCGAGCTCCTGGTAGAACGTTCCGAAGCACGAATGTGTCATGCCAATGCCGTGGACAATCTGCGAATCAAGCGGCGCCTCGCGCCGAAGACGCGCACGCTCGCCCGCCCAATGGGCGTCGAAGTCGGCGGGCGACGGACTGCCCTTGACGATCTTCTCAGGCTCGTAGGCCACGCTCCAGACCGTCGGCCCGTTTCCCTGCGGCGCGGGCGAGAGGTTCAGACGCAGAAAGCCCGGCGCGTCGAGCCGTCCCGCAAGCGTGAAGACGTTCGTCTGCGCAAGATCCCACTCCCCCGCCGCTGCGACGGCCTGCGGCCCGAAGTTGTCGAGCGACGCCTTGACCGAACCCGACGCGACACGCTGGCCGTTCGTGCCCGTGACCGTCACCGTGAACGTCGCCGTCTCGCCGCGGGCATAGACGCAAGTCGTCCGGTCGGCCGCAACGGCATAGCGAAGCGGCTCCGCCGCAGATGCGCCGAGGGCCGCCGCGACCCATGCGAGAAACAAACTCAATTTCATTTTCATTTCTTTCCCTTGGGAGCAACAAAACGTCAACCCGCAAACTCGTCCTTCACGAACGCGGCGAGCGCGCTTCGCCAGTCGGGCGTGCGATAGCCCAGCACGTTGAGGACACTCTTCTTCAGCGCCGAGTTGCGCGGACGCGGCGCCGGGCGCGGGAACTCCGCCGTC
Source organism: uncultured Lentisphaeraceae bacterium (assembly GCA_964420685.1). Lineage (GTDB taxonomy): Bacteria > Verrucomicrobiota > Kiritimatiellia > RFP12 > UBA1067 > UBA1067. Next base: position 19,774 of record CAYQUI010000020.1, read on the forward strand.
GTGCAGGGCACAAGCTCGCGGACGAAGCGCGGCGCACCCGGACGGTCGTTCAGCAGCCGCTTCAGCTCCTGCGCGAACGCATACCACGTGCACTGCTCCTCGCACGTGCCGTGGACAATGCCCGAAACATCTGGATGCGCGAGCAAAAAGCGAATCACGTCCGCAACGACGCGCGTTGAGGTCGGATTGCCGCGCTGATCGTCCACGACCGGGAGCGGCGCGCCCTCCTCGGCCCCCAGCCGCGCCATCGTGTGGACGAACGACGGGCCGCCCGCGCCGTAGAGCCAGGCGATGCGGAGAATGACCGAGTTGTCGGGATGAACCATCTGAATCATCTGCTCGCCGGCGAACTTGGAAGCCCCGTAGACCGTCTGCGGACGCGGAATGTCCGTCTCGCTCCAGGCCCACGGCTCGCGCGGCGGTTCGCCCGAAAAGACGTAGTCCGTCGAAATCGCGATCAGCCGCGCACCGCACGTCTTCGCCGCCAGCGCGACGTTGCGCGAACCGTCTTCGTTAAGGCGAAAGGCCCGTTCTCGATCCGCTTCGCAGGCGTCGACCTTCGTCATCGCCGCACAATGGATAATCACGTCTGGTTTCGCCGCCAGCGTCTGCGCGAAAAACGCCGCGTCGTCCGTGACGTCCCAGTCGGGCACGTCCGCGACGACAATTTCGTGCGCATCGCCCAGTTCGCGGCAAAGCGTACGCCCCAACAGCCCTTTGCCGCCCGTAATCAGAATCTTCATTGTCTCGCCGCCCCCATTGAAACAACCTCCTCTTCGTCCGCCCGCCCTCAGCCCCGCGCGTCCGCCGGCGGCTTCAGGTAAAGCCGACAGTGGCAAAGGCCCTGGAACGCCGGATCGCGCAACTGCGCCTTGAACTCGTCGCACGGACAAAAGAACGCGGGAAGCTTCGGCAATCGGCACGGACAAAAACCGTTCTTTCGCACCAGCCCCGCGCGCACCGTCTCCACAAGCCGCGCGTCCGGATTGAGCGTGACCCTCGCCTGCGCAAAGAGCGTGCGAATCTCCGTCGAGGACTCCCGCGTTCGTGGATACGCCTTGAACGTGACGAGCCGCTTGAGCGCATCAATCTCCTTCCAGCGCGGCAGCCCCGCGACGGAATCCTCGCCGATGACGAAGAACAGTTCGGCGCCGGGGTTCTCCGCCGCAATCTCGCGCACCGTGTCAATGGCGTAGGAGACGCCGCCGCGCCGAATCTCGCGCTCGTCGACGACCGCCCCCGCCATGTCCGCGAATGCCGCGCGCACAAGCGCCAGCCGATCCCATGGCGGCGTCGGCAAGTCCGTCACGCCGGCCGTCTTGAACGGGCTCACGTTCGCCGGCACGACCAGCAGCCGATCCAACGCCAAATCGGCACGTGCCGCACGCGCGACCTGGACATGCCCGTAGTGAACGGGATTGAAGCTACCGCCATAGATGCCAATTCGCATGACTGCTTTTCCAACCGTGCAACAGACCACGTCCGCGCTAGGCCTCCTCAACGAGGACGCCATCAATCTCGCGGACCTTCGACGAAAAGTTGAATGCCGCGCTCACCTCCTCGTTCGGGAAGCCGAGCGTGTAGAGCCGTGTCTCGCCGACCTGCTCGTAACCCTTGACGAGGTCGGCGAGCATGCCCGTCTTGTCGACAGAGAGGCCGCCGCCCCCGACCAGGTTCGAGAACGTGTAGATGTCAGTCGCAATCGGCTTCATGGTTCGACATTATAGCATAACCGCGAAATCTGCGAAAAGACGGCATCCCGAACGAGGGCGCGCAGGAACGGAACACGGGGACAGGCCCCGCCGTTTCAGCGCCTCACACGCCTACAAGCCTCTCGCCAAGGCCCAGTCCTTCGCGCCGACCGTCGCATCGCCGACACGACACGGCTCGTCCGTGTAGTTGACGAGGACAGACTCGCCGTTGGCGTAGCGCGTCCGAAAGACGCCGGGCGCAACCGCCGCATGGTCGTCAATGAATTCAAGCTGGAGATGCTTGAGCCGTTCGTAGACGTCGAAGCCTTCCTTGACTTTCCCGACCGAATACCGCAGTTCTTCGTCCGTCGCACAGACAAGATCCTCGGCCCCCATCCAGCTTTTTCCGTCCGACTTGAACTTCGAGTAGAAGTAGAAGCACGGACGCGCCGAGAACTCGACGAGCTTGAGCTGCGTCGCGCGATCCTTGATCGTCGCGTTCATCGTCGTCGTGAACGGATTGTTGGCGATGATGCCGTTGTAGACGATCTGCCAGACCGGCACGACGCGCTTCGCAAGCCCCTTGCCCGCCGCATGGTCACGCTCGATCTTCAGCGGATCGCCGAAATAGGCGTAAAGCGAATAGTCGAGGTTCCCGACAAGCCAGTCGCCGCCGCTCTCGCTCGCGAAGCCGCCGAGGTCGCGCTGCGACAGCGCCGCGCACACGCGCCAGAACTTCGCGCCGTCCGCCGGCGTACACGGATGACGCGGATCGTCGCACCGCTTCGGCTCGCAAATGGAGACGACGTCGAAGTAGCCGATGCCCGTAAACCCAAAAGCCGCCATGCGCGGGATGTCGCGCGTGCAGAACTTCTCATAGGCGCGCTGCGGACACATGTAGTAGGGCCGTCCGCCGCCCCACGTCACCTTCCCGTTCCCCGTCGGGCGCAAAAGGCCGTTCGCGTCCTTCAGCACCCACTCGCCGTCCCAGTCGGCGGAAATCGTGTAGCCTTCATAAAAATTTCCATGCGGCACGATGAGGTAGCCGGCCTCCCGCGCCCGGCGAATCGCCTTCATCAGCTTCGCGTCGCCGCCGAGCTTCGGCTCGGAAGGGAAGACCTGCGGCCAGCGACCGTCATGCCCGCCGATGTTCCAGCCCACGAGGCAAAGCTCGGCCGACGAAATCCCCTGCCGCTTCATCTCGTCCACGATGTCGCCGACACGATCGAACGTCACGGCCGCCTTCACCTCCGGCTCGCTCTCCGGCGCCTGGTGCGGAACGGGACTCGGCACCGGCTTCCAGGCCTGGCGAATGCGCACCTCCGGCGAGAGAATTGCCTTCGCCAGCGTCGGGTTCGCCTTGAACCGCTCCCGGAACGGCGTCACAACGCCACGCGCCAGCTGATGTTCGCGGTAGATCTTCGCGAGTTCGGCGTAGGAAGTCCCGGGCGCTCGGCGATGGTAGACGATGACGAGGTCTTCGTACGGGCGGCGGCACAGTTCCTCCTCCAGCGTCGCGGCAATCGTGTAGGCCCCCTTCGTCGCCCGCACCGTCTCGCGGACGAAATACTTGAGCGAGGTCACGACCGCCAGCCAGGCCCCGCGCGGATTCGACCAGCCGAACATCGGCATTGACATGCGCTCGGAGCCGGCGAAGAACAGGCCGTCGTCGCGGTCGTATTCCCCGTACACGCCGTACGGCGAGAACCAGAAGCCCGCCTCGCCCTTCGTCGCGCACGCGAATTCGGGAACGACGTCCAGCCGCCGCGCCTTCATCGAACGGATCTTCTCGCGACTCACCGTCAGCGTCTCGCCGCTCGCCGACGGCGCAAGTTCCACCGTCTCCGCGACAACCCGCCCGTCGCCCAGCGTCCAGTTCAGTGTCGCCGTCGCGGCGACCAATAGCCAAATGCCCATCGTTTTTCTCTCCTTCGAAGGTTGATCACTCGCACGGCCGTCCGCTTCCGGCGGAAAACGCCTTGGCCACGACCTCCCCCATGATACGGTAAGTATGCGAGCAAGTATCGAAGCAAAGAGGCTTCATCTTCGCGGCATCGGGCTTGCCCTCCGTGAGCACGGACTCCTCAACCGCGCAGTTGACGACTTTCCCGACGACGTTGCAGTTCGCCTCGTTCATCGAGACGAGCGTGCACTCCAGGACGAGCGGCAGTTCGTTGATGACGGGCGCATTGACGAATGCGCTCTTCGTGAGCGTGAAGCCGCTTTGGGCGACCTTGTCCGGCGTCTTGTTGCCGCTGACGAGTCCAAGGTAGTCGCAGGGGACGACGGTGTCGGCCGTTCCGAACGCGACCGTGAACGCCTTTTTCTCGGCAATGTTCGCCCAGGTCTTGTGCGCGGTGTCGATGCAGATGGTGATTTCGTCCTCCAGCGTGATTCCGCCCCAGGCGGCGGTCATCACGTCCGGCGTCCCGTCGGAGCCGTAGGTGGCGACCATCAGAACGGGCATCGGGAACATCCAGTTCTTGTTGCCGAAGTTCTTTTTCATTTCTGCCGTTCCTTTCTGTTCGGTGAACATAAACGCCACGCCGCCGTTGATCGCACAGAGTCCTCAAGCCCCTTTCCGTCTTCGAAGTTCAACTATGCCCAACGGCGGCTTCGGCCGACGTCAGTCGCCAATGTGGAACGCGCCAAGCGGCAACCCCGCCTCGTTGTAGAGCGAGCCGAACCACGGACGCGAGAAGAGGTAGCGGAGTTTCTTCGGCTCGGCCACGCCATCCGCGCGGATGACGAGATCGCACCCTTCGATAATGCCGTTGCTCTGATAGGGTCGCGTCGCCTTGACCTTGAGGTTGTCGATCTTCGCGGGGACGAATTTGCCGTCCGCGCCGGCGATTTCAAAACCGTTCGCAACCGACCAGTCGGGATTGTAAAGATACCAGCCCTCAGCGTCGTTGAAGGAGAGGACGAACTTGTCGCCCTCGATCTTCCAGCTCTTCAGCGTGGGCGAATCGGCCTTGATGTCGGAGAAGCCGTAGTCGCGCTTGAGCGCGAGCGCGGCGAGGCGCATACCAACCGTTTCCTTGTCGTTCGGATGGATGTCCGCCAGGTTGCCACGGTCGTTGATGACCGCCATGCCCGCGTTCTTCTCGGCGGCGGCGAA
>CAYQUI010000021.1:0-24484 GCA_964420685.1 uncultured Lentisphaeraceae bacterium
GTCTATCCCGCGAACGGCTCAACGGCCGTTTCCGCCCGCCGTGCGGTTCGCGGGCGGACGGCACATCAATTCGTCGATGATTCGCCCGACCTCCGCCTTGTTGAGCTTTTCGGTCAGGCGGAGATGCGTCCCGTTCGCCTCGTCGGGAACCCACTCGTTCTCGCCCTTGTCGCCGACCATTCGATACGTTCCGCGATGGACGTTGAAATACCTGTCCGTGCCGCGCACGGCCGCGAGAACGGCCGTCTCGTCCCACGCGCACCGCCCGCCCTCGCCGAAGTGCCGCCGCCGCCAGCCCGCCGGACTGGCCGCGACTTCGGCGCGCGACGGAATGTTCCCCACGAACACGTTCTTGACCGGATTGCGCGAACCCGGCAGTTCCGCGACGGCCCGCCCGGCATAGACGTCGTACCCGTACTGGAAGTCGGAGATGACGACCGGCGTCGGCCAGTTCGCCAGCGCAATGCGCGAGGATTCCGCGTCAAAGCGCGAATTGTACTCCGCGCCGTCCGGATAGTTGCAGGCCATCGCCACCCAGCGAATCACCTTCCGTGCCACAAGCGCCTTGCCGTCCAGCGGCGAAATGCCGTCCGGCTTCGTCTCCAGGAGACGCCGCAGGTTCGTGAGGAAGCCAATGGAGCAGATGACGACCGACTTGTCCGGCGCGGCGGCCAGCGCCCGGCGATAGATCTCGTTCGCGTCTGGCGCCTGGTCGGCATCGGAATACGTCACCGCCTGCGGATAGTCCCGGATGAGCTTGAGGTACTTGTCGTGTCCGCCATAGCCAAACGTCTGCGCCGTGCTCCGCCACGCGGCCGGATCGACTTTCTCCTTCGCCCCCGCATACGCGCCGAGAACGCCCATCCCCTTCGGCGCGCCCACGGGCAGGTCGGCACGGCCGTAGTAGGCGTTAATGACCTGAACGGCCCCCACCGACGCATTGCCCCGCGTGCTGCTCACCGTCGCCAGGATCTCGCACTCCCCCGCGTCCGCCAGCGCATGCAGACAGGCGAGCGCCCCGACATCGTCAAAGTCCGTGATCATGTCCGTGTCAAGGATGACCTTGACCGGCTCGGCCTGCGCCACAAGCGCACCGAACGCCAACGCCAAGATTGTCCGCTTTCCGTTCATCCGCATCTTCATCTTCGTGTGCCCTCCGATCTTCGTGTTCATGTGGACGGACATTATCGCATTATTGAGGTCTTGGCGGCAAGGGCCTTTTGCGCAGCCTCCGAATTCCTGTCGAGGCGAAGCCTAAGCAAAGAGAAACGGCGTTTCACCACTTGCTGAAACGCCGCCGTGCCGAAAAAGGTTCGTCCTAGACGGACGGAATCCGCATCGTCTTGCGGCAAGCGCTCTTGAGGAGATCCTTTACCGCCGCGCGCATCTGCCGCTTCGCCGAACCCATCGTCGCCTTGATCGTGCAGCCCGCCGCCTTGCGGTGACCGCCGCCGCCGAACTTCGCCGCCAGCACCGTCGCGTCCCAGTCGCCGCGCGTGCGGATCGAGCAGCGCGTCTCCTTCGTGCGGTCGGGAATCTGGTAGAAGAACAGCGCGATCTCGTTCTTCGCGACGGAGCGCGGAATCTCGATCACGTCCTCGACGTCCGCCTTGTTGCCGCGCACGGCGCGGAAGTCGTCGCGCGAAAGCGAGACCTCGGCGACCTTGCGGTTCTTCCAGATGTGCAGCGACCGCCACGCGAGCCGCTTCAGCCCGATCGTCTTGCGCGAGAAACTGCCGAAGAGCACGTCGCTGATGAAAGCCGTCCGCACGCCGTGCTTGAGGAGATCGCCCGCCGCACGCAGCGTCCCCGGCTTCGTCGCGTCGTAGGCGAAACGCCCCGTGTCCGTGACGAGCGCGACCCACAGGGCCTCGGCAATCGCGCGGTCAAGCGGCCACTCGTTCCACTTCGCGAACCGCCAGACGAGTTCGCCTGCGGAGGAGGCCGCCGGATCGACGATCTGCACGTCGCCAAACGTCCCGTCGTTCGTGACGTGGTGGTCAATGCAAATCGCCGGCAACTTCTCGGCGACGGACTTCACCTCCGGCGGCATCCGCGCGAAGGAGCTGTTGTCGAGGGCGATGAGGAGGTCGAACCTCTTTGCGCGGCGCAGCTTGCGCACGGGGATGAGGTCGGCGACCCCCTCCAGGAAGCCCGGCTTGCCGAGGGCGTTCGGATCGGCCGTCGCATAGGCCTCGTACCCCGCGTTCCGCAACAGGCGCGCCAAGGCGATCATCGAGCCGAGCGAATCCCCGTCCGGGCTCAAATGGCCCGAAATGAGGATGCGCTTCGACTTCGCGATCAGGGCCGTGGCGGCCGCATAGTTCTCTCGTCGTGACATGGGCGGCATCTCATGCCGTTCCGGGGACAGGCCCCAGGACGGGACTTCACTTCCGGTACGCCTCAAGAACCGACCAGGCGGCGAGCGCGCGCACGTAGTGGTGTCCGCACTCGGCCTCGTCGAACGGGCTGCGCTTGCGCCCGTCGTAGCGGGCGCGAATGTCGCGCACGACCTTCTCGGCGGCGGCGAAGTCGCCACGCTGCGCCAGGTTCGCCGCGACGACGTACTCGAAGCCCGTCATGTTCTCGCCATAGTACGGGAACGGCACCTTCGGCATCCGCCCCTTCGGATACCACGCCATTTTGAGGGCCGCCTCCTCCGGAAACGCATAGTCGCGCCCGCAGTTGTAGGTCGCGCCCACGTTGGAGCTGGCGTTGAGGCGAAGGATGGACGCGAGGGCCGTCCGCGCGTGGGCCTCGTCCACGACAGGGCCAAGGCCGACGTGGCGCGACGCATAGTCGCCGAGCAGCTGATCCACGAGACAGCCCGCCGCCAGCTGGAAGTCCGGGTCGGCGAGGTTCTTCGCGTTTCCGCCGCCGCCGATGCCAGGCGCGATCTTGCCCTTCGGCGGCAGGACGTGGTGCTCGTAGTACGCGCCGTTGAACAGGTTCTTCTCCGTCCACGCGCTGCCCTTCTCGGCCAAGGCCCGGCACATCGCGGCGAACGGCGCGTCGTCGAAGGCGTCAGAGAGGGCCGCCATCGCCTTGAGCGCGGCGAGGTAGAGGAACTCCATCTGCGGGTTCGGCCCGTAGTACTCGACGTCCATCGTGTTGTGCTGGCAGCCCTCCATCACGCCGTCCTTGTCGCCGTCCCATCCGCCGGGGATCCAGCAGAACTCCATCGCCTTGCGAACCTTCGGGTAGAGCCCGCGCATCCAGGCGTCGTCGCCCGTCTTGCGCCAGTTCTCGTAGGCCTTGATGATGCACTGCATCTGCCCGTCGGCGCAGGCGATCGTGCTGCGCGCCTTCGTCGCGAGCGGAAGGCCCACGCGGAAGGAGATGTGCCCCGTCTTCGGGTCCATCTGCGGGCCGAACTGGAGGTCGGTCATGTCCTTCGCGAGCGTCGGCCAGATGTCGATGAGCGCATGCTCGTAGCCCCAGACGTGGGTGCAGTTTCCATAGCAGCTGCCCGCCTTGTCAAAGCAGCCCTCCCAGCCGAAGAAGTGGCCGTCCGCCGCGCGGAAGCACGTCTCGGTACGGAACGTGGACAGGTTGAAGAGCGCGGCCTCGCGGACGACGTCCGGCGCGGGCACGGACAGGACGTCACGGACGAACGAGACCGTCTTCGCCTCAAGATCCTTCAGGTCGGCGAGAAGCCGCGCGGCGGCACTGTCGGCCGTCGGATAGGTCGCCGCATAGTAGTTGCCCACGTCCGTCGCGCCGTCCGCAAACGTCCACTTCGACGTCCAGTACCACCCCCAGTCCGGACGATGCGGGAAACGCCAGCCGAGGGCGAACGGGACGCTGCGCGTCTCGCCGGCCGCCAGCGTGAACGAGACGCAGACCGCGCCCATGGGGTGGGACGGACGAGGGCTCTTGACGTCCTCGGCACGGCCCGTGGCGACGAACTGCCGCCAGAAGGCGTCGAGTCGCGTCCGCCAGTCGCAGGCGCCGATCTCAAGCGCCGTCGAGACGTCGCCGACGCCGTTCGGGATAACCAGTGCCACCCGTCCGCGCGTGTTGTCAACCGCGGACACATCGCTGTCGCCGAGGGAGACACCGGCGAGGGCGTCCATCGCGACACGCGCGCTGAGGTTCGTCCGCGCGCTGTTCGCGCGCGCCGGCCCGAGCGGCGAGACGAGAAGGCCCAGCACCGAGACCTTGACCGGGCCGGACGACGTGTTCGTGAGCCGCCAGCGGAAGAGCGCGGCGGGAATGCCGCTCGCGTCCGGGTCGCCCTTCACGAGCGGGTTCATCGCCTCCAGCGTGGCCCCCACCGGCACGGTCGGGTCGGACAGCTCGACCTGCGCCAGCGGATAGGCGGCGTTGAACCGGCACTCCGGGAAGCGAGGGAAGCCGTGGTTCGGCGCAGGCGAACCGCTCGCGCCCTCATAGAGCGAGGTGTCGAGCGGGCCTTCGAGGAGACGCGCGGAAACGTTTCCGTTCGCGTCTTCCATCCGAAGCCAGAAGCCGCTCGACGCCCCCTGCGCGTTCGGCGTGTAGCCCTTGTCCGGAAGGTTGCGGATTTCCCAGTCAACCAGCGCGCCGTTGCCCGCCAGCGAGATCGTCCCCGTGCCGATGCCGCCAATCGGCATCTTGACGCGGCGAAGGTACTCGCCCGAATACGTCTTGAGCACCGGCCAGTCCGAGGCCGGCGCGGCAGCCATGCACGTCAGTCCAAGCGCCGCGGCAATGCCTGCAAGCAGAAACGTCTTCAGTTTGTCACGCATGATTTTGTCACTCATAATCTTTTACCCTAGTTTCTGCATTATACCAAAAACGGCAGAAGGCGACAGCACCCCCGATCAGGCCTCCGCCGCGCCGAGCGCGTCTTCCTGCGAACGGAGGAACAACTTGGCCAGGGACAGTCCGTCGACGGACTCGAGGCCGCCGACGGACTCCGCCAGTTCCGACCGTGCGACCGAATAGGAGTCGCCGCCCCGCCGGTGCGTGAAGACGAGTTCGAAGGCGCCGGGGTAGTTGAAGAGCGTCGTCACCATCTCGGCAAGGTCGCCCCTCGGCGGAAGGTCGATGTGCCGCGCGTTGAACTGGCAGCGGAGCGTCGTCCCGACGCCAGGCGCGGATTCGAGCGAACAGCCGCCGTCGCACGCCTCGCAGGTCTGCTTCAAGAACGGCAACCCCAGCCCGACCGTGCGCCCGTCATGCTTGCCGGCTTCCGTGTAGAACGGGTCGAACGCCCGCTTTTGCGTCGCCGCGTCCATGCCCTTGCCATCGTCGGCGATGACGACGGAAACCGTCCGCCCGTCCTCGACAAGTTCGACCGTGACGCGCCGCGCGCCGGACTCAATCGAGTTCTGCGCCGTGTCGGCGATGAGGTCAGCCAGCGTGGCGTGCATGCGACGCCCCCCTTCCGTCCGTCACGACGCCCGCTCCGCCAGCGCGGCCCAGCGCTCGACGAGGCGTTCCAGCTCGGCCTCCAAGTCCGGGAGCTTCGCATAGCGCGCATATTCCTTCGCAGGATCGGCCGCATTGATGTCCGCAATCTCCTTCTCGAGCGCGTCAATCTTCTCCGGCAAGGCCTCCAGCTCGCGCTTCTCGTTGAACGAGAGCTTGGCGGGGCGCGCCGGACTCGCGTCGCGCTGGACCCTGCGGCCTCTCGCGTCACCGCCGTCCGCGCCCGCGTTCTCCTTCTTCGCGTCCTCACGCGCACCACGCTGGCGCACGTAGTCCGCATAGCCGCCGGGATACGACCGCACGACGCCGTCGCCTTCGAGGACGAACGTCGAGGTGACGACGTTGTCAAGGAACTCGCGGTCATGGCTCACGAGAAGCAGCGTGCCGCGATAGTTCAGCAGCTGCTCCTCCAAAAGCTCCAGCGTCTCGATGTCGAGGTCGTTCGTCGGCTCGTCCATCACGAGCAGGTTCGCCGGCTTGAGGAAGAGCTTCGCGAGCATAAGCCGCGCGCGTTCGCCGCCCGACAGGGCCTTGACGGGCGTCCGCACACGCGCCGGCGAGAAGAGGAAGTCGGCGAGATACGAGTAGACGTGCTTCTTGACGCCGCCGACGATGACCTCGTCACGGTCGCTCGCGACGTTCTCCCCGACCGTCAGTTCGGGATTCAGTTCGCCACGCAGCTGGTCGAGGAACGCGAGCTCGACGTTCGTGCCGCGCGTGACTGCGCCTTCCGTCGGCGCGAGCCGCCCCGTCAGGAGCTTCAGAAGCGTCGTCTTCCCCGCGCCGTTGCGGCCGAGGATGCCGATGCGCTCGCCCCGCAGGACGTCCGCCGTGAAGTTCGAGACGATCGGACGCGCGCCGTACGAGAAGCCGAGGTTTTCGACTTTGAGGACGCGCATGCCGCCGGGCGCGGCCGTATCGAGCCGCATCGTCGACGTCCCGACCTGCGCGCGGCGCGCGGCGAACTCCTCGCGCAGCTTCAGGAGCGCGGCGACGCGCCCCTCGTTGCGCGTCGTGCGCGCCTTCACGCCGCGCCGAATCCACGCCTCCTCCTGCGCGAGCTTCTTCGCCTTGCGCTCCCAGTAGACGGCCTCGTCCGACAGAAGCTCGGCCTTGCGCTTCAAGAACGTCGGATAGTCGCATTCCCAGCCGGAGAGCTCGCCTCGGTCGAGGTCGAAGATCTTCGTCGCCACGCGCTTCAGGAACCGTCGGTCGTGCGTGACGACCAAGACGGCCATCTCGCGCTGACGGCGAATCATGCCCTCCAGCCAGTCGATCGCCTCGACGTCGAGGTGGTTCGTCGGCTCGTCGAGGAGCAGGACGTCGGGCTTCGCGAGAATCGCCTCCTCCAGCCGCGCGCGCCGGATCTCGCCGCCGGACTGCACGCCGTCCCCTTCCACGCCCTGCGAGACGTAGGCGACGCGAAGCCCCGGCGCGCGGACGATTTCGCCCGCGTCTGGCTCCAGCGTCCCGGCGACGACCTTGAAGAGCGTCGACTTTCCCTCGCCGTTCCGCCCCGTCAGCGCGGCGCGCAGGCCCTTGGAAATCGAAAGCGAGACCTTGTCGAGGATCTGCGGCCCGCCGAACGCGAGCGAGACGTCCTTCAGGGACAGCAGGAAGTCGCTCATGCCTCGCCCCTCTGACGCACGAAGCCCAGAACGCCGCAGTCCGGCCCGACCCAGTAGGAGCCGGCGATGGCCGCGTGCACATAGCCCTTCGCGCCGGCAACCGCCTCGGCGAGGGGTCGCCCGCAGGCGAGTTCCGCCGCGAGCGCGGCCGCGAGCGAGCAGCCCGTGCCATGCGTCGAGACGGGGTCGGCCACCCACGGAAGCGCGAACGTGCGCACGTCCCGTCCGTCGTAGAGAACGTCAACGGCGGCGGCGGACGCCCCATGCCCGCCCTTCACGAGGACGGCGCAGCCATACGTCTCGTGGATCTGCCGCGCGAGCTCCTCCGCGTGCCTTGCGTCGCCCGCGCGCGCGGCGTTCGGGTCGCCCACGGCGCGTCCGCACAGCGTCTCCGCTTCGGGCAGATTCGGCGTAATCAGCGTCGCCAACGGCAAGAGCCGTGTGCAGACGGCCCGCAGCGCCGCGTCCGGCACAAGCCGTGCGCCGCTTGTCGCGACAAGCACGGGATCGACGACTTTGAAGATTTCGGGATGCGCCGCCAGACGATCGGCGATGACCTCGATCACCGTCGGGTCGGCGAGCATCCCCGTCTTGAGCGCGCGAATCGCGTAGACGCCGAGAACGGCGTCGAGCTGCGCGGCGACGAAGTCCGCCGGCACGCCATGGATCGCCGAGACGCCGAACGGGTTCTGCGCCGTCAGGGCCGCGAAGACCGTGCAGCCATGCAGTCCGTAGGCATGGAACGCGCGCAGGTCGGCCTGGACGCCGGCATTGCCGCCGGAGTCCGAGCCGGCGATCGTCAGGCAGCACGGGCGGATCTCGCGCCCCGTCGGACAGGAACCGGCCGCCGCGCTCACGCGAGTTCCTTGCGGCTGCGCGCCTTGAGGAAGATGCGCAGGGGCGCGCCCTCCAGCCCGAAGCGCGCGCGCACGTTCTTCTCGATGAACGCGAGATAGGCGGGCGTGACAAGCTTCGGGTCGTTCACGAACAGGCGAATCGTCTGCGGGTTCGTCGCGACCTGGAGGCCGTAGTAGACCTTGAGCCGCCGCCCCTTGATCATCGGCGCCAGCGTCTTCTTCGTCGCCGTCTCGATGACGCGGTTGAGCATGCCCGTCGGCAGACGCTCGGACGCGCTCGCGGCGGCGCGGTCGATCGCCTCCACCGTGCGGCGGATGTTGTAGCCCGACTTGTTCGAGCAGAAGACGATCGGCGCGAACGAGAGGAACGGCATCATCCGGCGGACGGCCTCCGTCGCCTTCTTCTCGTCCGTCAGCCCCGCCTCGTTCGCGAGATCCCACTTGTTCAGCATGAGGACGCACGCGCGGTGCGCGTCAAGGATCTTGCCCGCGATGCGCTTGTCCTGCAGCGTCGGGCCCATCACGGGGTCGAGCAGCAGGACGACGACGTCGGCCTCCGCAATCGCCTGCTCGGAGCGGAAAAGCGAGAAGTTGTCGACGGACGTCTTCGACATCTTCGTGTGCGGCTTCATCCCGGCCGTGTCGACGAGCATGTAGTGGCGCGCCTCCGGCCCGGACCCGATCGTGAACGGCACCTCGACGGCGTCGCGCGTCGTGCCCGCGATCTCGGAGACGATGACGCGCGGCGCGTTGAGGAGGCGGTTGATGTAGCTCGACTTGCCGGCGTTCGGACGGCCGACAATGGCGACGCGCAGGGGACGCGCCGCCGTCTCGTCCGCCACGGCGGGCGGCAGCTTCGCGACAACCGTCTGCACAAGCGTCTCGACGCCGCGCCCATGCTCGGCCGACGTCGGGTAGACGGGAATGCCAAAGCGCTCGAACTCCGCCGCGCGCGCGTCGTCGTCGGGCGTATCGCACTTGTTTGCGGCGATGAAGCACGGCACGCCCGACTTGCGGACGCGCTCGATGACTTCCTGATCCAGCGGCGTCAGGCCCGCGCGCGCATCGACCACAATCACGCAGACGGCCGAGTCCTCGACCGCGAGCGCGGCCTGGCTGCGCGTCTCGTCATCGAGCGGGTCTTTCGTGACGCGGTTGTCGAAGGCGATGCCGCCCGTGTCGACGAGCATGACCTTGCGCCCCAGCACCTCGACCTCGCGCGTCACGCGGTCGCGCGTCACGCCCGGCTGATCAAAGACAATTGCCACGCGCTTCTTCGCAATGCGGTTGAAAAGCGCGCTCTTGCCCGTGTTCGGGCGCCCAACGAGACTGACGACGTTCATGATGGGGACATATTATACCAAAACTTCACCTTTCGCAATCCAACGCCATCCGACGCGCCTCGCGCACGAGCGCCCGCGAATAGGGATGCGCCGGCGCGCGGAAGAACGCCGCCGGATCGTCCGCCGTCTCGACGACCGCCCCGTCCTTCATGACCGCGAGTTTCGTCGCCATCTGCGCGACGACGCCCAGGTCGTGCGTGATGAGGAGAATCGCCGCGCGGACGCGGTGGAGGTCTTTCATGAGCCGAAGGACCTGCGCCTGAACCGTGACGTCAAGCGCCGTCGTCGGCTCGTCGGCGATCAGCAGGTCGGGCTCGAGCATCAGCGCCATCGCAATCATGACGCGCTGCTGCATGCCGCCCGAAAGCTCGTGCGGATAGGCCGCCGCCCGCGCCGCCGGGTCGGGGATCCCGACCTTGCCAAGCCAGTCGACTGCACAGGCCCGCGCCGCCGACCGGGAGACGTCCGCGTGCAGGCGCACCGTCTCGGCGAGCTGGTCGCCGATGCGGTGGAGCGGCGAAAGCGAACCCATCGGATCCTGGAAGACGACGCCGATCCGGCGGCCGCGCAGCCGCCGCAGCGCGGCGACAGGAAGCGTCAGCGTGTCCACGCCGTCGAAGAGGATGCGCCCCTTCGGCCAGAACGCGGGCGGGCTTGGCAAGAGGCGCGGCACGGACATCGCGACCGAGCTCTTGCCCGAACCGGACTCGCCGACAAGCCCCAGGATCTCGCCGCGATCCAGCGTCAGATCCACGTCCCGCGCCGCCGCCGTCACCTCGCCCGCCTCGTTTCGGAACGACACGTCCAGCCCCTCGATCTTCAGCAGCATGTCGCCCCCTTCCCCTCGTCCGCCGCCGCATCCGCACGGAATCCGGGCCACGCCAGCGCCAGCGCGTCCAGAAGCGTCTCGCCCGTCGGCGCGACCGCCCGCAGACGTTCCGGCGAATGCCCGCCCTGCGCGCACAGGACGCATCGGATGCCCAGCGCGTCGGCGACCTCCTTGTCGTGAAGCGAATCGCCGATCAGGACGACGTCGTCCGGCTGTCGGCCGTCCGCAAGGACGCGCACCAGCAATTCGCGCGCCCGCGCCAGCTTCGACTCGCCGTCCAGGCTGTCCACGCCATAGACGAACTCGAAGGAATCGCGCAGGCCATAGGCGTCCACCGCCGCGTCGAGGAGATCCTGCCGAAGCGCGGAAATGATGGACTGCCCGTCGCCCGCCGCCCGCACGCGCGCGAGCGCCGCCCGCGTCTCGACGTTGAGCCGCTTCGGCAAGGCGGCGTAGGTCGCGTGGTACTCGCGCGCGAGCGCCGCCCAGTCCTCGTGCGCGAGGTCGATTCCGCACCGCGCGTAGAACGGACGGACGGGAAACGCGAAGTTGTCGCGGTACCAGTCGCGCGTGATGCACGGCAGATTCCGCTGGCGCAGCTGGACGTTCAAGGCCTCGATCGCCGCGTCCGTATCGTCCAGAAGCGTCCCGTTCCAGTCCCAGAGGATGTAGGGCGGCGAAACGCCCGCCACGCGCAGCGCGTAGGCAACGCCCGCCTCCCGTGTCGCGAAGCGTCCGTCCAGCTGCGCCTCGTAGGCGCTCGCCAGAATCGCGCCGAACCGCGGGCCGGGCTTGAGTCCGCGCGCAATCAGGTCGCGCCCCTGCACGAGCGGCTTCGGCTTGGCGTCCGAGACGGCCAGGCGGCGCGCCGCCGCCAAGAGCCAGCTGCAGGCCTCTTCGCCCGTATTGTCCGCCGCCGCGACGCGCACAAGCGCCGAAATGCTGCAGACCTTCGTCGCGAGCCGCCGCACCGCCGCGTCCGAGGACTGCGCGCGCCACATCGCATACGGGCGCATGTGCATCTGGACGAGCGGCGGCACGTCCCGGAGCAGACGCTCCTCGTTCGTGAGACGCCTCAGGAACGCGCGCGCCGGCTCGACGCCCGCCTCGTCGTGGCCAAGCGAGCGGATGTGCCGCTTCACCGGGTCGTAGCGCGTGCAGAACGGCTTGCCGAAGTCATGGCAGAGGACGGCGAGGCCAACGACGAGATTCTCGTCCCGCGTCGCCGAATCCGTCGCGTCGCGCGCGGCGGCAAAGCGGTTGAGGCAGTCGAGCGTGTGATTCCAGACGTCCCCCTCCGGATGCCATTCGGGGTCTTGCCAGCAGCCGATGAGCCGCCGCAGCTCGGGATAGTACCGAACCCATTCGGTCGAGCGAAGGAACGCGAGCCCCTGGGAAATCCAGACGCCCTGCAAGAGGAGCTTCGACCATTCGCCCATCAGCCGTTCCGGCGCCAGGCCCTCCGGCGTCATCGTGCGGCAGAGGTCGATCGTCTCCTGCGCGGGGCGAAGGCCGAAGCGCGCGGCGAACTGCATGCCTCGCAGGACGCGCAGCGGATCCTCGACGAAATGCGGCGAGACGTGGCGGAGCGTATGCCGCGCGAGGTCGGCGCGCCCGTTCCACGGGTCCAGGATCTCGTCCGTCAGCGGATCCTGGTAGATCGCGTTGATCGTGAAGTCGCGCCGCGCGGACGCCTCTTCGAGCGAGAGGTTCGGATCCGTCTCCATCTCGAACGCGCGATGGCCGAGGCCGAGCTTCGTCTCGCGGCGCGGCAAGGCGACGTCAATGTCGTGGCCCTTCAGCTTCAGGACGCCGAACGACGCGCCGACGAGATCCAGCGCAAACGCCGAGCCAAGCGTCGCCTTCAGCCTTTCGGGCGTCAGCCCGTAGACTTCGACGTCAAAGTCCTTCGGCGTGCCGCCGAGAAGCCCGTCGCGGACACAGCCGCCGACCAGGAGCGCCCGCCCGCCCGCCTGGCGGACGAGCCGCGCGACGTCAAGAACAGCCGAGTCTCTCAATTGCGCGCCCATTCATCTTTCCGGCCATCGCTCCGAACGCCCCGCTTCGGCAACCAGCCGCTCGACCTCATCCAGCCCATTGGCATAGCCGACGGGCAAGGCCGTGCGCATTGAGACCTTGAGTCCGTTGTCCGACGGCGGATTGTGCGAGGCCGTGACCATCACCGAGCCGTCATAGCCGTCCTCGGCCGTAAAGAAGTAGACCATCGGCGTCGTGCAAAGCCCCAGATCCGTCACGTCCGCGCCCGCCTCCCGCAGACCCGAAACCAGCGCATCCCGCACCGCCTCCGACGTGAGACGCCCGTCGCGCCCGACCAGAATCCGAAGCGGACGCCCGACGGCATCCGGAGAGCGCGCGGAGAGAACCTGCACGAGCGCGCGCCCGACCTTGCGAACCGTCTCCAGGTCGAAATCGACCCCGTAGGTTCCACGCATGTCATATGCCTTGAAAAAGCCCATGCCGCCCCCTTTCCCAACCGTGCGCACGCCTCTCGGAAAGATCCGCCCGGATCAGCGCGTCCCGCCGTTGGCCTTCGCCAGCTTCTTGAGCTTGGGCGCGCACGCCAGCCGCTCGACGGCCGTCATGTGGTCGATGTAGAGGACGCCATTCAAGTGGTCGATCTCGTGCTGGAGCGCACGGGCGAGGAAACCGCGCGCCGTGATCACCTGCGGACGGTTCTCCGCATCGAGGTACTGACACGTCACCTGCGCCGCGCGCGTGAGCGAACCGCCGACGTTCGGGAAGCTGAGGCAGCCCTCCTTGTCGCGGACAGCCCCCTCCTGCGCCAGGATTTCGGGATTCCACAGCCGAAGCGGCATCGCAATCGGCGCATTGAAGACCTCGTCTTCCGGATCGTCGCACCCTTCGGGGACGTCGATGACGCACATCCGCTCCGTATGCCCGACCTGCTCGGCCGCAAGACCGACGCCATTGGCCCGGTGCATCGTCTCGATCATGTCGTCCGCAAGCTTCCGCAGACGGTCGTCAACGAGAGCGACCGGCACGGACTTCTCGCGCAAGACCGCCTCACCGTACTTGTAGACTTTCAGAACCATGCCAACCTCTCCAACGGGCGTCTCCACCCCTTTGCTCAGATGCGGGACGGCGTCTCAATCCCCAAAAGGCCCAGACCCGTCCGCAGAACCTTTCCGAAGAGCGAACAGAGCCGCAACCGCGCAGCGCGCACCGCCGGTTCGCTCTTCAGGATCGGCGCGTTCTGGTAGAACGAACTGTAGAGCTGCGCCGTCTGGAAGAGGTAGTCGGCGAGGACGGACGGCTTGTAGGCCTCCGCCGCGCGCACGACCGCGCCCGGAAACTCGAGGAGCGCGAGCGCCAGCCGCTTCTCCGCCGGCTCCGCGACGCCAAAACCGCCGGCTTCCTCAACCTTTCCACCTTCCCGCTCTTCCACCTTCCCGCTCTTCTCCAACAGCGAACAGACGCGCGCATACGCATACTGCAGATACGGCCCGGAGTTGCCCTCCAGCGCCAACGCCTTGTCCCAGCTGAAGTCGATGTCAGTGATCGGGTCGTGCGACAGGTCGGAATACTTCACCGCGCCTATGCCGATCTGCGCGGCCAGCTCGTGCGTGCCGCCGCGATCCTTCACGATCTCGTAGGCGCGCCGCTCGGCCTCGGCCAGAAGCTCGTCGAGCTTGATGAGGTTGCCCTCGCGCGTCGAAATCGCCTTGCCCTGATAGCTCATCAGCCCGAACGGCACGTGGACGAGCTGCACCTTGTCGTAGCCCATCTTGCGCGCAATCGAGAACCACTGCTTGAAGTGCAGCTGCTGGCGCGCGTCCGTCACGTAGACGATGCGTTCGGGATTGTAGTCGCGCACGCGCGACTCGACGCACGCGAGGTCGCTCGTCGTGTAGTTGTAGCCGCCGTCCGACTTGCGGACAATCGCGACGCCCAGCTTCTCCGCGTCGAGGTTGACGACGAGCGCGCCCTCGGACTCGACGGCAAGGCCCATCTCCTGCAGACGCGCGACGACGCCCGGCATCATCTCGTTGTAGAACGACTCGCCGCGATACGTGTCGAAGCGAACGCCCAGCTTTTCGTACATGCGGTCGAACTCGCCGATCGAGATGTCGATGAACCGCTTCCAGAGCGCGAGGTTCTCCGGATCGCCCTGCTGAAGCTTCACGAGCTCGCGCTTGCAGGACTCCTTCCAGACGCCATCCTCCTCCTTCGCCTTCGCCGCCGAGAGGACATAGCACTTCTCGAGGTTCGCGACGGTGAGGTTGTCGCGCTCCTCCTGCGTCAGGCACTCGCGGTAGCCCTTGATGAGGATGCCGAACTGCGTGCCCCAGTCGCCGAAGTGGTTGTCGGCAATGACGCGATAGCCGAGCGCACGGAAAATGCGGTCGATCGCGCAGCCGATCACCGTCGAGCGAATGTGCCCGATGTGCATCTGCTTCGCCGCGTTCGGCGACGAGTAGTCGATGACGACCGTCTTCCCCGCGCCCGTCTGCGGAATGCCGCAGGCGGCCTGCGCGTCCAGCGCCGCGAGCCGCGCGTTCAGCCAGTCCGGCGCGACCGTGAGGTTCAGAAAGCCCGGCCCCGCGACCTCGACCTTCGCGAACGTCGGCTCGTCCGCCAGCGCGGCGGCGACCTTCGCGCCAATCTCGCGCGGATTCGCGTGCAGCTTCTTCGCGACCTTCAGCGCGTCGTTGCACTGGTAGTCGCCGAACTTGGGGTCGGTTGCGGGCAGAACGCGGACAAAGGAGAAGTCCTCTCCCGGAAAGGCCTTCTCAAAGGCCGACTTGACGATTTCGCTGAGATCCATTTCTCTCCACTTTAAAAGGAATTCCGCACATTATACCATTTTCGCGGACACGTCTCCGGCGCACAAACCGATTCGGACGCGCCGCCCCTCAATCGCGTACCGGCCGGACGCGAGAATGTTCAAGGCTTCGGGGAACGCGAGATGCTCCTGCACCTGGATGCGCGCGTGCAGCGTTTCGGGCGTGTCGTCCTCAAGGACAGGCACCGCCTTCTGCACGAGAATCGGTCCGGAGTCCGTCCCCGCGTCAACGAAATGGACGGTCACGCCCGCGACCTTGCAGCCGTAGTCCAAGGCCTGCGTCCAGCTGTGGACGCCCGGAAACGCCGGCAGAAGCGCAGGATGAATATTGAGGACGCGATTCGGGAACGCCGCGAGCAGCTTGGGCTTGACGATGCGCATGAAGCCGGCCAAGACGACCGTATCGACGCCCGCCGCCTTCAAAATCTCGATGCACCGGTCTTCCGCCGGGCCTTCGAGCTTCGTCTTCCACGGCGCGCAGTCAAGATACTGGCAGGGAATGCCCTGCCGTCGCGCGCGGTCAAGGATCTTCGCGTCGGGCACGTCCGCAAGGACAACCCGAATTTCCGCGTCGAGCGTTCCCGCCGCGATCGCATCGACAATGGACTGCATGTTCGAGCCAGCGCCCGAACCGAGTACGCCGAGATGGAGCTTGCCCATGAAATTACCTCCTTATCGTTCGTAGGGCGGCGGCGAGACGCGCGCGTTGAAGTCGTCCTGCGTCCAGCGCCGGAAGTTCTCCTCCGTTCGCGCCAGGCAGTACTCGCGGTAGCCCTCCTTCCAGATCATCCACGCAATGAGCAGGGAGATGAAGCCGAAGGAGCCGCCATTGAGAATCGACGAAAGCCCCCTGAGGGCAATCAGGATCGCGCAGATGCGGCCGACCCACATCGCCACGTGCGTCGCCTTCGCCCGCGACATGAAAACGAGCATCGCCGAACGGAAGATGCGCCCGCCGTCCATGGGAAAGCCCGGCAGCAGGTTGAAGCCGCCCAGCATGATGTTGATCCAGAAGGCAGAGTCGAGAACGTTCCAGAGATAGACGCTGTTCAGGTGAAACCCGAAGCGGAGAAGCAACCAGGCCGCGCCCGCGAGCGCAAAGCTCATGAGCGGCCCCGCGAGCGCCGTCTTGAACTCCTGCGACGCCTTGCGCGGCAGGGAAATCATCGACGCGCAGCCGCCGAGAAGCGAGAGCGTGATGTCCGTCGTGCGGTAGCCGAAGGCGCGCGCCGTGAGCGCATGGGCGAGTTCGTGCGCCGTCACGGAAAGCGCGAGGACGAGCGCCGTCGAGAGGCCGTAGGTGAGCGACCCGAAGTTCAGGATGAACAGGACGAGCAGCACGAGGAACGACGTGCTGACGTAGATCGGAATGCCAAAGAGATCGCACAGGCGATAGCGTGAACTGAACATGGGCGACATTATAGCATTTTTGCGCGCGCCGGTTCGGCAGGAGAAGCCCCCTCCGAGCCGGCGACGGCCGCCGCCGCGCCGAGATGCCGGAGACGAAGCTGGCCGCACGCCGCGTTCGCGTCCTTGCCGCGCGAACGGCGGAGCATCGTCTGGACTCCGCCCTTCATGAGGACGTCGAGGAACATGAGCATCGTCCGGTCGTCCGGCGTCCTGAAGTCGGGGCGATGGGCGACGGGCGAAAGCGGAATGAGGTTCACCTTCGCCATCGGCACGCGGCGGACTTGCCGCGCGAGCTCTTCCGCGCAGGCGCGCGAATCGTTCACGCCGGCGATGACCGTGTACTCGAAGGTGATGATGCGCTTCGTCGCGCGCGTGTAGTCGGCGCAGGCCGCAAGGAGCTCGTCGATCGGCCACTTGCGGTTGACGGGCATGAGCTGCGAGCGGAGCGCGTCGTTCGGCGCGTGCAGCGAGACGGAGAGCTCGAACTGGATGCCCTCCGCCGCCAGGCGCGCGAAGCCGGGGACGACGCCGCACGTCGAGAGCGTGATGTGGCGCGCGCCCAGGTTCGGCCCCTTGCCGGCGTTGATGAGCTTCAGCGCGCGCAGCGTCGCGTCGTAGTTCGCGAACGGCTCGCCCATGCCCATGACGACGATGTTCGTGATCTCGCCGAACGCGCGCCCCGCGAGGTATTCGGCGACGATCTCGTCCGCCGTCAGCGAGCGCACGACGCCGCGCGACCCGCTCGCGCAGAACGCGCAGCCCATCGCGCAGCCGACCTGCGTCGAGATGCACTGGGTGAAGCGGCCCGTCGCCGGGATGAGGACGGTCTCGACGGCCTGGCCGTCCTCGAAGCCGACGAGGAGCTTCTTCGTGCCGTCCGCCGACTCGGACACGTCCAGGACCTCGTGGCGCGTCAGCGGGAACTCGGCCTTCAGCGTCTCGCGGAAGTCCTTCGGCAGCGTCGTCGCCTGTTCCCAGTCCGTGATGTAGTCGCGGTAGAGCGCCTGCAGGATCTGGTCGGCGCGAAACGGCCGCAGCCCCCGCTCCTTCAAGATCGGCTTCCACTCGTCCGGCAAGATGCTCCAGGCCTTTGTCATGCGGCAATTATACCAAAAAGCCGCCCTTGCCGCGCCGCCGGACGAAACGCGCAACGAGGATGACGACCGCGCCCGCCAACGCGAAGGCAGCCAGCGACGCCAGGGACGCCCGCATGCCCAGACGCCCGTTCAGCCAGCCGATCAGCCCCGGGCCGAGCGCGCCGAGGACATTGCCGCCGCAGCCGAAGATGCCGACGGCCGCCGCGCGGTAGCGCGGGCTCACGACGTCCAGCAGCGACGCATAGAGGTTCGAGTCGTAGACGCCTGTCGCGAACCCGAAGCCGAAGATCGCCGCGCACGCGACGACGCCGCCCGGCGCAAAGGCCGTCAGCAGGATGAAGGGAACCATCAGCAAAAGCCCCGCGATGTTCACCTCCATCCGAATGCCCGGCCGGCGCGGCAGCAAACGATCCGAGAGCCGCCCCGCCAGCAGGACGCCCGCCATCGCCCCGCAGTAGAACCAGAAGACGGCATGGAACGCCGCGCCCGACGGCGTCATGCCGGGGAAGGTGCGCAGGAGAAACGCCGGACACCACGTCTTGAACCCATAGGTCGCGTAGACGTAGAATCCGAGACCGATCGTCAGCAGAATCGCCGTCGGACGCCCGAAGAACGCGCCAAGGGCCTCGCGCACGGACGGCCTGTCCGCCGCGCCCGCCGCCGCGACGGGCTGG
Organism: uncultured Lentisphaeraceae bacterium; assembly: GCA_964420685.1. Classification (GTDB taxonomy): domain Bacteria; phylum Verrucomicrobiota; class Kiritimatiellia; order RFP12; family UBA1067; genus UBA1067. Next base: position 18,079 of record CAYQUI010000021.1, read on the forward strand.
GGCGTATCCCGCAGGAGGAACGCCAGCGCAACGGCCCAGAGAATCCCGATTGCGCCAAAGAGGCCGAACGCCCACCGCCAGCCGCCCGACCCCAGGCCCGACAGACCGCCCGACACGGCGCTGCACACGACGATCCCCACGTAGAAGACCATCTGGTAGACCGAAAACGCCGTCGCCCGCGTCTCGACATGGAACTGCCCGATCAAGGACGAGATCGACGGCGGCAGCATCGACTGGCCCGCCGCGTTGAGGACGCCATACGACACGAGGAGGAGTCCGAGTCCGGACGCGAAGCCCGACATGAAGATGCCGACGGAGAAGAGCAGCGTGCCGGCCACGACGATCCACTTGCGGCGCAGGAAGTCCGCCAACGTGCCGGCGAACGGGATGACCAGCCCGAAGACAAGCGTGAACGCACTGCCCACAAGCCCCAGCTGCAGGTCGTTCAGCCCCGACGCCGCGAAGTCCGCCTTGATCTGCGGCAGGACGGCATTGTAGATCTGCCGCGTCCCCTGCGCGAGAAAGTAGGTCGCCGACAGGAGCGCCAGAAGCCCCCACTTGTAGTCCAGCCGCGCCTTCACCGCGTCGCCTCCGGCGCGACGTAGGGCTGGTACATGCAGAGGCGTCCGCCGTCCACGACATGGTTCGACCCCGTGACGAACGAGGCGTTGTCCGAACACATGAAGAGAATGACGTCCACCAGTTCGCGCGGCTCGCCGGCGCGGCCCAGGGCCGTCGGCATGCCGCTCATCGCCGCGCGCGTCAGCACGGGCCCGGGCGTGACGCAGACGGCGCGCACGCCGAACGGGCCACCCGCCAGCGCGAGGGACTTCACGAAGCTGACAAGCCCGTTCTTGGCCGTGCCGTACATCGCGCCCACCCCATCGCCCTCGAAGGCCGTCACGGAGCCGAGGCAGACGATGACGCCCGCGCGCTTCGCGACCATCTGCGGCATGCAGGCGCGCGCAAAGTAAACGGGGCCCTTGAGGTTGACGTCCAGCCCCCAGTCGAGCACGTCCACCGGCTGCTCGTAGAACGGCAAACGGCTCTGGCACATGCGCGCCTCGTTGCCGCCCGCGCAGGTGACGAGGATGTCGCAGCCGCCGAGCCGGGCCGCCTCGGCGGCCGCCTTCTCCGCATCGGCGAACCGCCGCACGTCGCCGGGGCAGGCCACCGCGCGGCCGCCGCGCGCGACGAGATCCGCCGCCGCGCGCGACAGGGCCTCGGCATTCACATCGCACATCACGACGGCCGCGCCGCGCACCGCCAGCTCCTCCGACGTCTTCAGCCCCATGCCGGACGCCGCGCCCGTCACGACGGCGACCTTGCCGCGAAAATCGATTTCCTTCATTTCCGTCCCTCCAACCGCGTCACTTCACGTCCGCCAGAAGCGTCTCCGCCTTGCCGTCCTTCCCCGTCCACGACAGACGGTAGCGGCCTCGGAATCCCCGGAAGGAGACACGTCCGCCCTCTCCCGCCACGACGTCCAGATTCGTCCGCCACTCGCGGTTGATGAGCGCGTCGAGAGCCTCGTAGACGGGCTTCTTCTCCAGGTCGCGCGTGAACAGCCCCGAGACGAGCGGTTCGCCCGCGACGCCCGCGCCATCCACCGTGTTCCACCAGGTGACGCCCATCGTCTTCGGATGCGAAAACCAGGCGCGGTAGATGTTGCGCGCCAGCACGGCCTGGATCTCGCGCGAAGCCGAGTCCACGCCCGGCGCGGCAATCGTCACCTCGGAGACGTGGAGAGCCTTGCCCGTCTTCGCCATCATGTCCAGCCGCTCGCGGATGATCTTCGGCGAGCCGACCCAGTTGACGTTCGTCGCGCCACGCGCCAGACGCAGGCTATCGTTCGTGCTGAAGATGTGCATCTGACAGCCGACGAGGTCAATCCGCGCGCCCTCGCGCTCCAGGTCGCAGACCTGCGCCAGGAAATGCCTGTTGATCGAGTAGTCGTTGATGGCGAGCTTCGCCTCGGACGGCAGCACCTCCTTCGCATCCAGCATCGCATGGAGCGGATAGTCGCCCGGCATCAGCCCATAGACGCTGAACCAGTAGTCCAGCCCCGTGCGCGACCGATTGTAGCGCGCAAAGTCGCCGGCGCTCTCGTTGACGACGTCCCAGCTGTCCACGACCTCGCCGAAACGCGCCGCGACGTCCGCCACGCGCTTCCGGAAGATCCGGCGCAGGTTCCGCGCGTAGACCGGCGCCTCGCGCGCCAGCGCGCGCTCGTCGAGCGCCGCGTACCGGTCGCGCCACGCGCGCGCCTGCCGCCCCATGAAGCCCATGTTCCAGTTCTGTCCGCACGGCTCCCAGCCGAGGGAGGACGAGCGACGCGGAATGCCCAGCGCGTCAAAGACCCGCTTTTCCGGTTCGGGACAATACCAGTCGTAGATCCAGTAGGGCTTCGCGTTCCCCCAGACGAGGATATGCCCGTGAATCGCGACGTCCTTCGACTTGAGGAAGTCGACGACCGGACCGGGCGCGGGACGACGCCAAAAGCGATCGGCCATGGCCTCCTCCCGCGTCAGGGCGTTCCAGTAGCGTTCCGTGTCACGGTAGTCTCCGCCAAAGCGAAACGCCCCCGGCGTCGGCTCGTGGTCAATCCAGTAAAACGACACGGTCGCCTGATTGAAGAGTCCGCCACGGCCATAGCTTGCCTTGTACGCCGCGTTATTGGCGCTCGTGCCCAGCTGGTTGAAGTTGAAGATGTGCGCGCCGAAGCGGAAGGCGTGGTCTAGCTGCTCGACCTTCACGACCGTGCCAGACGGCGCCGCCACGCGAAAGGCCGCGTCCGCCTTGCGGTTCCGCTCGATGTCCGCGTCGATCCGCGCCTGCTCGGCCTCGTTCCAAATCGCCCAGTAGGCGTCCGACATCACCGAACGCCCCGCGCCACACGCGACGGGAACGGCCAGCGCCAGCGCCGCAAACGCGGCAAACATCCGTGAATCCATCTTGAACCCTCCTCGGTCAGTTAGTTTCCTATCGTCGCGCCCCTTGGCGGACAGGTCACATGATACCATTTCAAAACCAACTTTATGCGCAAAACAAAATCTGCTTTTTGCGCAACACACGCCGTGATTCGAAAGCCAGGATATGCTATACTACACGCATGAAGAAGTCCCGAAAGCCCCTTCCGAGAACGGTTGTCGTCGCCGTGCGGATGCACGAGACCGCCGGGCGAATCCGACTGGAGGGCATCCTGCGCTTCCTGCGGAAGGAGCGCGACTGGCGGATTCGCCTGTTCGAGACGGAAGAGAGCCTCTCGTCCGACTCGGTTTCCGCCGCAATCAAGGACGGCGTTGACGGATTCATCATCTTTCAGGCGCTTGCCCCCGCCCTCTGGCACACGCTGGCGGAATCGGGCGTGCCGACCGTCTCGCTGGAGTCGAGCTATCCGCCCGACCTTCCGCCCGGGCCTTCAATCCGTCTCGTGCGCATGGACGACGAAGGCCTTGGCCGACTGGCTGCCCGACATCTGACGTCCATCGGAAACTTCAGGGCCTTCGCCTTCGTGCCGACGCCCGATGAAACCCGGTGGTCAGCGCGCCGCGAATTCGGCTACCGCGAGGCGCTCGCCGCCGCTGGACGCAATTGCCTCTCCTGCCCGCCGGCCAACCTGTCGCCGGCACAAGGCGAAGCACCGCTTCGGGAATGGCTTCTGACGCTGCCGCGCCCCTTCGCGCTCTTCGCCGCGACGGACAACCTCGCCGTGCGCGTGCTCACGGCCTGCCGCGCCGCGCGGATCGACGTTCCCCACCAGGCCGCCGTCCTCGGCACGGACGACGCCGAAATCCTCTGCGACAACGTCTCGCCGCGCCTGTCGAGCATCCGATTCGTGACGGAACAGCAGGGCGAGTTCGTCGCGCGCGAACTCGAAAAGCTCATGGACGGGCAGACGCGCGGGTCCCGTCTGCTGCCCTGGTCTTACCATGCGGTCGTCCCCCGCGAATCGACCGCCCCCATCGCGCCCGCCGCACAGCTCATCCGCCGCGCGCTCGCCCTGATCGACCGCCAGGCGACGACGGGCCTTGGCGTCGACGCGCTGGCGCACGAACTTGGCGTCTCGCGGCGGCTGCTGGAACTGCGCTTTCGGCAGTTCAAGGGAACGACCGTCGCGAAAGCCCTCGACGCGCGACGGTTTGACGAACTCCTCCGCCGGCTGGCGGACACCGATGACTCCATCGCCCGCGTCGCCCGCGTCTGCGGATTCCGCGACCTCACGAACCTCGCGCGGCGGTTCAAGTCCCGCACGGGCCTGACGATGCGCGCCTGGCGTCAGCGCAACGACTGACGAGAAAGTCTCCGCCCTGCCTCGTGCAGACGTCAGTCGACCGACGGGCGGGCGACACGCCCCGACCGAACGACGCAGAAGACGGCGACGGCCGTGACGAGCACGGCGCCGCCGAACGCGGCCGGCATCGAAAGGCCGCCCGGCACGAGCCCCCAGACCTGCCCTTTCGCCGGCGACGCCCAAAGGATGAACGTCGTGATGACAAGACACATGAAGACGCCCGGCAGGAGCATGACAAGAGCCTTCCGCCCGCGCCCCAGCCGCAGAAGCCACACGGTCGCCGCAAACAGCATCGACGTCGAGAGCAACTGATTCATCCACGCGAAGTAGTTCCAGAGATGCCCGAAACTCGTCGCATCGCGGTTCGACCACGCGAGCAGGCCGACGACGGCCGCCGCAAGCGGCAGACACGTCAGAATGCGCTTGCCGACGTTGACCTGGTCGATCTTCAGCTCCTCGGCGAGCGACAGGCGCGCCGACCGCAGCGCCGTGTCGCCCGACGTGATGGCGAGGACGACGATCGCCGCCACCGTGACGCCCCCCATCCAAGGCCCCAGGAAGTGCTTGGCGATGTTGCCGAGGACGAGCGGGCCCGCGAGCGAAAGGTTCTCCGGCTTCAAATTGTAGATCGCCAGCGCGGCCGCCGCCCAGACCATCGCGATGGCCCCCTCGGCGATCATCATTCCGAAGAACGTCGCACGGGCCTCACGCTCGGAACGGCAGGTGCGCGCGACGATCGGACTCTGCGTCGCATGGAAGCCCGAAATGATGCCGCAGGCGATCGTCACGAACAGGCAGGGAAAGAGCGGATTCGCCGCCTGGTAGGAGGCAAAGCCCGCGCAGTCGTCCAGAATCGCGGGATGCGCAAATCCGGCCACGACCAGCGCGACGGATATCGCGAGCGTGCCGAGAAGAAGGAGCGCGCCAAAGGCCGGATAGAACCGGCCGATGATCGCGTCAATCGGGAAGAGCGTCGCCGCGACGTAATACACGAAAATCAGGACAACCGCCCACCAGAAGACGGAGACATCCGGAAACCACTGCCGGTCGATGAGCGTCGCGGGCGTGTTGATGAAAACCGTCACGCACAGGAGAAGCGCGGCCATCATGATCCAGCCGAAGACGGCGGCATACGCGGAACCGAGATGCTCGCGAATCAGGCGCGGCATGTTCGCGCCGTTCGAACGCATCGAGATCATGCCGGCGAAGAAGTCATGCACCGCCCCCATGAAGACGCAGCCGACGGGAATGACGAGTAGCGCGACCTTTCCGAACTTGATGCCAAGGATGACGCCGATCACCGGCCCGACGCCCGCGATGTTGAGGAGCTGAATCAGCATGTTCTTCCACTTCGGCAACGGCACGTAGTCAACGCCGTCCGGATGCGCGACGCACGGCGTCGCCCGGTCGTCCGGCGGCACAAGCCGCTCGACGAACCTCCCGTAAGCGACATATCCGAGAACCAGAAACGCAAGCCCGCCCAGGAACCAGGTCATGCCAGAACCTCCATCACGCTTCCTCGATGGCCGAATCGACGATCGTGCGCTTCTCCTTCGAGAACGCGAGGCCGACGAGGGTCAGCGTCTTGCCGTTCCCCGCGAACTTGTCGGCGTAACGCTTTTCCCGAATCTGCCGGATCGCGGCGGCGGCCGACTGGTCGAGCTTGAACTCGATCACGTAGCAGTGCGCCGGCGTCTCCGCCGTCATGTCGATCCGCCCCTCGTTCGTCTTCACCTCCGCCGTCACGCCCGCGCCGAAGGCCTTCAGGACGACGTAGACGATCGTCTGCCACACCTGCTCGTTCTGCCGGTCCGTCAGGTCGTACGGGATGTTCGCGAACAGCCGCCTCAGGGCCGCGACGAACGCCTCCGGCTCGTGGTCGTACAGAGCCTTCACCGCGCAGAGCTGCACGGAACGCGAGTCGCCGTCCGCGAGGCCCGTGTAGGCCGGAACGACTTGTTTCAGGAAAGAGTTGCGGACTTCGATGTTCGGGAAGTCGAGCGTGTACGTGCGCTCGTCGCCGAAGACGCGCATGTCCTTGATCGTGAGGTATCCCGTCTGGAAGAGGAGCGTCGTGAGGTCTGCCTTGTCCGGCTCGTACGTCCCCAGCAC